>CAZHJN010000109.1:0-1585 GCA_964532995.1 uncultured bacterium | reverse complement strand
CCCATCGTCTAGTGGCCCAGGACAGGTGGTTCTCAGCCATCAGACACGGGTTCGAATCCCGTTGGGGGTACTTTTGAGGTAATCAAATGACTGATAGCCAGATTTTCAGATTGATCGGGATTTTTTATCTGAGTGTATCAATCGGTATGTTTCTGAGCCACAATTATTACAGGAAGCTTATCGAATCTTTTTTTAATGAACGCGCTGCATTATTTTTTATTGGAATGATGGCTGTTGTTGTTGGCTATCTTTTGATTCTTCATCATAACATATGGGAATTTTCCATCTCTGTTGTTATCACAATTTTCGGCTGGCTTGTTTTTTTAAAAGGCATATTGATTCTTTCAATGCCCGAATTTTTCCTGAAAATTTCTCATGAAATGTTAAAAACAGGAAGTTCAGGATATCTTTTTGGAATTGCAACTTTTGTTGTTAGTTTTATCTTCTTTATTCTTTCAAAATTATAGATCTTTTTTATATGATGTTAAATGAATACACTGGTTGTCTGCATATACATCTGAATCCTGATATACGCGATGATAATTTCAACATAATTGTTTCTGGTGCGATAAATTCAGGGCTTGATTTTCTTATTCTCAATCCTCATACTCCCTGCCGCAAAAGATCGTTTGATTATTTCCTTATGGATGGTTATAGAGATGGAGTTCTTATTCTTGCAGGTGAGGAAGCGGATGAAAAAACAGGATTGAATCATATTCTTGTTTATGGAAAAAGAAACTGGGTTGGTAGAAGACCTTTGGAAGAAATAGTTAAATTCATTGAGAACAATTCTCTTATTTCTTTTGCGGCGCATCCTGATGGTAAACACAGACTCTTTGGTTTTCAGAATGACCATAGATGGACGAAAAGACACCTGCTGAATTTTCTGACAGGCATTGAAGTCTGGTCTCTCCTTTTTGATTTTTCAGCCAGAACAAATCCTTCAAATGTTTTGATCCGTTATCTTGCCTTTCCAGGCAACCTGAAAGGTCCTTCATTTTCAACCCTTTCTCTGTGGGACAGGATTGCGAAAATCAGGAGATTTACAGGTGTGAGCGGTCTTGATATTCATCCCTTAAGGTATGGTCTTAAGTATTTTGATATAAAGAAAAATTTTGAATACGGGTCTGTTTTCAAGATTCTCAGGAATCACATCCTTACAGAAAAAAGATTGACCGGTAATTCATCAACAGATATTAAAATTATTGAGGATGCTTTCAGAAACGCAAGGGTTTTCTTTGCTAATGATTTCATTGCTGATAGCACAGGATTTTTCTTTGGCACAGAGGACAGAAAATCCACAATGGGAGATTGTGTGAATTCTGATAAAGAGTTGCTGGTTGAACTACCAGAGCAGGCAGATGCAAGAATAATAACAGCCAAAAAAGTAATTTCTTTCAAAAGTGTGAGAAGGATGGTTTTTAAACCTGAGGAATCCGGTCCCTGCAGGATTGAGGTTTATTATAGAGGAATGCCCTGGATTTTTTCAAACCACATTTATGTAATGAAATTGACTGATGCAGAAATTTGACCATAATTGTATAAAAAAGGGGAAGATATGAGACAAAAATTTCCGAGGACAAAT
>CAZHJN010000108.1:0-1586 GCA_964532995.1 uncultured bacterium | reverse complement strand
GTATTTTCCCAGGCGCACACAACCTTTCCGACAATAAGAGGACAATCTCCAGGCTTTGTGATTTCAACAAGCAAACATTCGAAGTTTGCCACTGCATCAACAAGAATTGGTGCATTTACTGCACTTGCTTCCTGAATCTTCAACCCTGTTTCCTTTATCTTGTCTCTTCTATAACCGTGGACGCTTCCAGCAAAAAGAGTTTCTTTTGACATTTTTTCTGATGGGAAGGCCACCACAAACTGTTTTGTTTCAATGATATTCTGATATGTGCATGCCTGTTCATCTATACCCAGAACAAACATTTTCGGTTCATCTGAAGCCATCGCTATCCAGCCGACAGCCATCACATTGTTTTTTCCTTCTTTATTTTTTGTTGTGACAAGAACAACCTGCTCAGGATATTTTCTTTCAAGCGCTTTTTCAATTTCAGTCTGTTTTTGCATTTTGCCTCCCTTAAAATAAAACGCACTTTATTACCTTATTATATTACCATAAATATTTATTGCAGCTTGAGCGGGAGAACTATTACCAACAAAGGTTGTGGACAAAATTATCTATAAAATTTAAAAGGTGTCAGTAAAGTCCAAGTTCCTTTTCGATCTCTCTGAGCTGTTTTTTCTTTTCAAGAAGGTTTGAGATTTGGTCCGGAAAATAAACCTTTATCTGTTCTGAGAAACTTTTTGGTGCTGTTTTTATTTTATTCTCTATTTTTACCTTAATTTCCTCCGGGATGATAATTCTTGGCATTGAGTTCCACTGGTTGAATGCAAAAAGAAGTCTGTCAATTGCTTTTTCAATCAAGCCTGAAAGTTCAACTTCAAATACATATGTTGGAGCGCCGCTTATTTCTCTTTTCCATACCACATCTATGCTTTTTCTTTCTCCGGAAAGGTTCAATGGAAACTCAAGCTGAGTATGATAAAACTGAAGCTTGCCGATCTCTGCAATCTGATTCTGGATCAAGGTATGTGAATCAACAACCGGCTGTGAAATTTTTTCGTTATCTCTTACCACAGGCATCTGGCTTATTGAGGTACCTTCTGCTAAATCCCGAAAAGATGAAACTGAAAAAACCTTTTGAGCCCTTTTGAAAATCTCAAGTGCCATCTTCTCGGGTACCTGCTGAAATCCTCTCTGCCACAGCAGATTAAAATCATTGATCCTTATGCAGTGGCTGTTCCAGTCATATTCCGGTAAAACCTTAAGAACCTGTATCCTGAACCTCAATGGCCAGATGACATGAGCTCTGTTTATTTCTTCAGGCCAGATCAGGTTTTTCTCATCAATATATTTTTCTTTTACAGTTCCCACTCCTATAATTCCACCTGCGGGTTTTGTTGCGTACATCCATATAAAATCACTCGCCTGCAGTTTTCTGAATTCCACATGATAGATACCCTTCAAACCCCATACCGGTATTGGTTGTTCAAGAGCAGTTCGCCAGTTTTCTGTTCGTCCGATAACAAGCCAGTGATTTTGTTTCATCTGATATCCCCTGTTTTTTATTATAATTCAATATAGCATAATTTTTCATATAAAAAAGTTTTTGTCTATCTGTTCAATTAATTGTTTCATTGTGGAAATTC
>CAZHJN010000107.1:0-1706 GCA_964532995.1 uncultured bacterium | reverse complement strand
CTGCATTTTCATCGTTATGTCATATCCTTCACATAAGGAGTATTTCAGGATTTAATTTCCCTTATCCATCCATACACTACCTGTGTAAGTGTTTATTGCAGCAGCCACTTCCATAAAGGAATCGTTTTTATTCTGATGCCGTCTGTTTTCTCTTCACCTTCCTCATCTTCGGTAACTATCGTGAAATGAACCGGGGACAGTTCTTTCTTTGCACAAAGCAACCCTCTGATTTCTCTTTCCCTGGTCCTCACGTCTCCAAGATTATAACAAACCTGTATCGCCTCTTTGATTTTCAGATTTTCTCTAACAACAAAATCAACTTCATATCCACTTTTGGATTTCCAGTAATAAAACTCCCTGTTTCTTCTTTTCAACTCGAGAAAAACCATATTCTCATAGATATGCCCGAGGTTCTCGGAAAACTTGAAACCGATGGTACCGGACAGTCCGATATCCACCACGTAAAACTTTCCGGGGTTATAAATCTGCTTTTTTATGGAATAATCAAATAACGATAGTCTGAAAAAAAGGAAAACATTTTCCAGGTAATCAAGATAATTCTTGATAGTGGTAACATTTTTCGCACTTATAAAATCCCGGAGTTTCTCATAACTGCAAATTGTCCCCACATTTGAAATAATATACAGGCAAAGCTCCTTAAACTCTCTTGTTTTTCTTATGTTATACCTTGTAAGCAAATCGCGATAAATTATATCTTTGAAATATTGTTCAGGCAGCGTTTCATCCCTTTGTTTTATGACTTCAGGGAAACCGCCGAAATGCATATAATTTTTAAATGCTCTTTTTATTGCAACTCTTTTTTCGGCCAAAAACAAATCCCTGCCGGTAAAAGACACGCCATTCATTAAAAGATATTCAACAAAGGAAAACGGCCATAAGATAACCTGTCTGTTTCTGCCCGTCAATGCAGAAGATATCTCGGAACTTAACAGAGTGGCATTGGAACCGGTAACAAAAATCTTGATGTCTTCATATTCGTATAATCTGTTAACCCATCTCTCCCATCCTTTGACATTCTGGATTTCATCAAGAAAGAAAATTTTCTTACCTTCAGGTTTTTCTATCTCCATGAATGTCTCATAAAGCATTTCAAAATCCTTGAAAATGAAATCAATAAATCGCTCATCTTCAAAATTCAGATAAAGGATATTTGCAGGAGCCAGTTTATACTGATTGATGATATCGTCCGCCAGTAACCGCATGAGAGAAGATTTTCCGCTTCTCCTGATACCTGTTATCAAAACTATCTCTCTGGATTCAAGATAACTTTTCATCGTCGCCTGGATAGTCCGTTTTATTAAATCCTTTCGTGACAAGAATCTTTCCTTGTGTGTGATTATCAATTCCTTCAACTTGTTTTTTTCCAAGACGCCCTCCCGTATATATTATATTAGTATTATAAGGTTTTCACCTAAATATGTCAACACCATTATAATATTCCCCATCAAAATTTCCATATCGCAAGGAAAGCTCACTGCATTTCTCCACGTGCCGTCTGCCTTTATGTCCTGTATGATTCAGCTTATGTTTGAACAAATTTACTGCTTTCATCCAGCACAATCCACTGCATTTAAGCCCGCTCCCCCGCGGGGAGCGACAAAATTGCGCCAGCGACTGTCTGATAATGGCCGGTTTCAATCCACGCTCCCCCGCGGGGAGCGACTCACAACGCCCGGAATATCTCC
>CAZHJN010000106.1:0-1716 GCA_964532995.1 uncultured bacterium | reverse complement strand
ATACCTATCCCTTCCTGAAATATTTTAAGCGCCTTTAATTTGATGCGGTTTTCAGGGTTTTTCAAAAACAGTATAAAAGTCGTGTAGTCTGACTACACAAGTTCAATATAACCCGTGAATAATACTTTCAGGCAGCATTTTGTGTTAGAATATATTCGTAAGGGAGAAAAAGCCAATGAAAATCAAACCCGGTAGCATAATCAAAAGAAAAATATCAAGAATTTTTTGGCATATGGGAGTGTATATCGGCAGGACTTCAGTTTTATTTAAAGGTGGGGAATTTTCATCGGCAAAAACTGGGGAAAAGTAAACCGGCAATGACAGGAATGTGGGTCTGAACTTATGGAGATAGATGAAGACAACAAGAAACAGAAAAAGTTCTTGAAAACATATTAAAAGAAGATGATTGGGAGGAAGAAGATGAAGAATAATATATTTAGGATAGTGTGGAATTATGAAGAAAATGGGAATATAAGAAACAAAGATTTGGGAGAATTTACTGAACAGCAGATGAAAGATGAGTTTGGGTTTGATGATAATATAATAGAACGAGCCAAAAAAACAGGATATGCAGAGAGCCATAATCATATGCTTGACAGGTATGAAATTACAAAAATACAGGAGATTATAAAATGAGTGCGTCAAGCAAAGATTGCGTCAAGCAAAGATTGTAATATCCATCTGGTGAAAATCCAGCCTGATGAAAGGTTAGCCGCCACATCAGAACAAACCTTTGCACCAGATAAGGCAACTTATCTACGTGAAGCCAAAGGAGAGGAGTATAGGGCCGCAACGCAAGTGAAGGGATTGAGCCCCGAAATATTTATCGTGTCAGAGGCCGATGCTGTTCATGACGCAGAAGGCAGTAGTCTCAATACCGAAAATAGGCAAGGTAGTGAGAACCTGTGACCTATTCGACGGAGGATAGGGAGTTTTTTTTGAAGAGCCGTGTGCGGGAAAACCGCAAGCACGGTTCTGTGAGAGGATTTATAGTGTCCTCAAGGAGGTGGCTATGAGTTCTACTCGACGAATAAAAACCGGTAGCATAATCAAAAGAAAAATATCAAGAATTTTCTGGCATATGGGGATTTACATCGGAAATAATCAGGTTATTGACTACCATAACCCCGATAACGGTAAGAAAAAAGCGGATAAGGGGATTCTGGGCAAGAGTGGGGCCACCATCCGAATGGAATCGCTGGAGAAGTTTGCGGAAGAAGGTAAGGTCTTTTTACATGCGGAGCCCATTGATGATGCCCATGGGAAGGAATGTGTTAAGAGAGCCAAGAATTTTTACAGGAACCCGGGGGATTATAACGGGAAATACAATCTGGTCACAAAAAACTGTGAGCATTTCGCCACCACATGCTTCGGTGAAGAGTACTCGCCGATGAAGCAGACAACAAAGGTTGCGGTTGCAATAGCTATTGCGGTAACTTCTGCTGTGGCTGCGAAGAAGATGCTGGACCAGAAGGAGTTGTAAGTAAACGTCCCTTTATGGATTCAGTATTTATTTCAGGTAGCTTTTTGAATCTTTCATCTCTTAGAAAATCAAAAAAGCATTGACCCTCCGGTCCAATCTCTTCAACATCTCTGACTTGAAATTCCTGTTCCGTATCCCATGGTATTATAAAAAATCTGAAGATATTATTAGTATGCTTTTTTACCGATTCTTCTATCCACTTCCATTCCTCAGGCCCCTTCAGTGCATATTGT
>CAZHJN010000105.1:0-1730 GCA_964532995.1 uncultured bacterium | reverse complement strand
CCTTCCTTTTGTAAAGGAAGGTTGGATGGATTTAAATCCCCCTTGGTCCCCCTTTTTCAAAGGGGGAAACTTAAATCCCCCTTCATCCCCCTTTTTCAAAGGTGGAAACTTAAATCCCCCTTTATCCCCCTTTTTCAAAGGGGGAAACTTAAATCCCCCTTCATCCCCCTTTACGAAAGGGGGAAAATAAGAAAGAGGGTAAAGGAGGGTAAGGGAGGATTTAAGTCCCTTTTTACATTTTTTTTAAAAAGAGGAAAAAAACAGTACATGTGTGAAAAGAGGAAGCAGGAGAGGAGACAGCAGAGGGAAAAGGAACTGCGTAAATTTGTAGCCTTTTTACTGGATTTTAAGCAGGCTTTTTAATCTTTTTTCTTCACCACAATACTGCACTTTGCCCTGTCAGTATTCGATAGGTCGATGGTATAACTGTATCCCAGTGGTTCAAGTATCCACCCATATAGTATACAATGTTTACAGTAATTACTGTATGGTCTGATGTTTTTTTCCTTAATCAGCCTTGCTTTTGATGGGCATTTGTGCATTTTTATTCTGAAAATACCCCTTTCTTCATCAAGTTCCATCCTGAAATCTGCCGCTTCTTCATTGAGTGTTTTTGACCAGTAAATCCAGCATCCTTTAAGGCCGTGTTTTTTCACCAGAGATTTCAGTTCTGCAAGATATTTATCCGACAGATATTCCCAGAAATTCACAACAGCCTTTTTCCCTCCTTTCTTTTCAAGGAATTTGAAAAACTCACTGTAAGCCGGTATAAAATCAGTGCAGGATATCATTGTTTTTTCCTGAAAATAAGAATTGCCCTGCCGTTTTTCTTATCATACAGCGGCATTTCAAATACAAATCCTGTTTTCTCAACGATTGTTTCATATACTGTTTTTGTTGTTTCAATAAAGGATTCAGCAACAGGAACCTTTTTCCCGATATGCGATAAAGCAGGGCAATTTTCTATATGGACCTTCAAAAAGTTCCTGGTGGATTCTATTTTTATTTTTCCACCTTCTTTTCTGTACAGCTGTTCAATATATTTCTTCAATGGGTTCAATCCACGCTTTTTTATTTTTTCTCTGAGCGATCTGTAATAAGATCTGGCAAATTGTTTCAGATAATCTTTTACTGATTCTTTTCCGTATCTATTTTCAATGTATTCAATAATCATATTCATCGCTATATGAAAATCAGGGTGAAAGTAAACATTGTCTGAAGCTTTTTTATTCATAACCAGTTTTCGCATTTTTTTCATCTCAATAAGGGATTAGAAGACTTCGATATTTTTCTAAAATTTCATCTATGGCTTTCCTGCAATTTGAATCAACCTGATATTCGTACAGATTATTCCACGTTGTAAAAAGACCCATTTTTATCAGCAGATACTTTTCGCCAGCAAGCCAGCATCTGATTTTCCTGCCACCATAGACAGCATACATAATTCTGTTCATTAAATTTTGCAGTTTTTCTGCCCTGGAAATATCACCCTGTCTGACTGCGTCAAAGATTGCGTTTGCGATATACCCATTAAAAACCCCGCCGCCGAGAAGCAATCCATCGTATCCTGATATAAGGTACTTCACACATTGAAATTCATTGCCATTGAAAATCCTTAAATTTTTATTTCTCCTTTTCACCTTCAGAGCAAGCTTCATCCTCTCATCGTCTGTTGAACTATCCTTTATGATAACGATCTTTCTGTTCATGTATAATTTTTTAAGGACGTT
>CAZHJN010000104.1:0-2096 GCA_964532995.1 uncultured bacterium | reverse complement strand
AGAGCAGCGGACTCATAATCCGTTGGTTGCTGGTTCGAATCCGGCCGGGTCCACTTTTTATGGAATACTGTCGGTACAATGGTTAAATGTTTTGAGGCAATTTGAGCCAAGCAGGTGAATTTTCCAGAAGAATTTGTTTTGTTTCCTGCCTGATATGATAAAATTATAAAAGTCCAGCACAGGAGAAAAATGATTTCAAAAATTGGTTTTGACAGCGAAAAATACCTGCAGCAGCAGAGCGAAGCCATACTTGAAAGGATAAATCTGTTTAAGGGCAAATTATATCTCGAATTTGGAGGAAAACTTCTTTATGATTATCATGCGTCAAGGGTTCTTCCTGGTTATGATCACAACATAAAAATAAGGCTGTTACAGCAGATAAAGGATAAAATAGATATTCTGTTATGCATTTATTCAGGTGATATTGCAAGGGGCAGAATCAGGGGTGATTTTGGTATCACCTACGATGCAGACGCACTGAAACTGATTGACAGTTTAAGGGAATACGGACTTGATATCCGGGCAGTTATAATAACCCGTTTTGAAAACCAATCTCCTGTGATAGGTTTTAAGAATAAACTTGAGCATAGAGGCATAAAGGTTTATCTCCACTATGCCACAAAAGGATATCCCACTGATATAAATTTAATTGTGAGCGAAGAAGGTTATGGAAAAAATCCTTACATTGAAACTGAAAAACCCGTTGTGGTTGTTACAGGCCCCGGTCCGGGAAGCGGAAAGCTTGCAACATGCCTTTCGCAACTTTATCATGATTATAAAAAAGGACTGAAATCAGGATATGCCAAGTTTGAAACCTTTCCTGTTTGGAATCTTCCGCTGAAACATCCTGTGAATATTGCCTATGAAGCCGCCACCTCGGATCTGGGTGATGTCAATATGATTGACCCATATCATCTCAGTGCCTACGGAGAAAGTGCGGTAAACTACAACCGTGATATTGAAATGTTTCCAGTTTTACAAAGAATCCTGAAAAAGATAATGGGAGAAAATCTTCCATATAAATCACCAACTGATATGGGAGTGAACAGGGTGGGCTTTGCCATTATAGATGATGAACTGGTTAAAGAAGCAGCAAAACAGGAAATAATAAGAAGGTATTTCAGATATAACTATGAATACATACTCGGTCTTGAAAAACACCAAACCCTGGAAAGGGTTATTCTTCTTATGGAAGAACTGAACCTCAAGCCTGAAGACAGGCTGGTTGTTTTACCTGCCCGGCAGGCCGCGGAAAGAGCGAGAAACTGCGATGCGTTGCATACTGCATGTGGAGCTGCAATTCAACTTCCAGATGGGACCATTATAAGCGGACATAACTCTTCTTTGATGACGGCTTCTTCAAGTATGATACTCAATGCAATAAAACATATGGCAGAAATTCCAGACAGGATACATCTTCTTTCTGCCAGTATTATTGAACATATAAAAACACTGAAAAAGGACTATCTTGGATTAAAACAGGAAATTATGGATCTTGAAGAAACACTTATCGCTTTAAGCATTTCTGCAACAAGCAATCCTGTCGCAGAGGTCTGTATGGAAAAACTTAAACAACTGCAGGATTGTGAAGTTCATCTCACAAGTATTCCATCACCGGGAGATGAGATTGGACTGCGTCGTTTGAGAGTGAATCTTACAGCGGATGCAAATTTTCCAACAAAAGACCTGTTTCTGGGAAGATAAAATCCTACTTTATTTTGAGTATTGATTCATCAAATTTTACTCTAAGACGTATAAATGGGCCATTTCCAGTATAATTATCACCTACAAGGTCAGAATCAAACCTGTCAAAGTTATATCCCAGAGAGAGCCAGAAATTCTTTAACAGGTTATAACCGAATTCAATACTTCCGCCCTGTAATGTGCTACCTGATTTATAACTGTGAAGAAGCCTGTATTCAATACCCACATCAAATCTGTCACCTATATCCTTTATCAATCTGGCGGAAACAAGATCCGAATAAGATGAAGTTTTACATTGTTCTGTCAGTTTGCCGGCATACTTTGCTGAAAAACAGGTTGATGGATTGATATGATATGAACCCTCAATTGAAGCAATGTATGAATTTGTATCA
>CAZHJN010000103.1:0-2130 GCA_964532995.1 uncultured bacterium | reverse complement strand
CCGAGATATCACGGTTATGGAGTTATAATCCCGGAATCAGAGGATAAAGAAATCACATATACAGTAAACTTCGGACGGGGAAGTGGATGCAGCCAGGAACTGGAAAGATATCTTGAGGAAGGAAGTTTACCCATTCTGTGCGGTAAGCTTGAGGACCAGGATATTGTGTATGAATTTGTAATGTTTGCCACCACAGAAAAAAGCAGCCTGGACCAGAATACTCTCAGGGGGACACATTTTCTTGTTGCAGATGGATTCGGTGCAGGCCATATGTTTACAGAGAAACAGCAAAAGGAATTTGACAAACTAAAAGAAGACGAAATAAACAGGGAAGAGGAAACAGTGCTTTTTTTGAAGATAAAAGCGATAAACAGAAAGAAAACTCCTGCCTATGCATATTTCAAAAATGTCTTTCCATCAGTCTCATATTCTTTTGACAGTGGTATGGGTTATTTTTCAAAAGACAGGGTGTTTTCTGTAACCATTCTTGATGGCAAACCATTGGAACAGGAGGAATTTACTGTCTTTCTTTTACCGGGAAAAACCGCAGAACTTCAGGTCAGGATTTTTCACACACCTGTTTCACGGGAGAGAGCAGAAAAACTGATGAGGCAATCTTTTGATGAAAAACTGCAGGAATGCAGAAAATTCTGGAAAACAAAACTTCAAACATCCGCCAGTATTCAGGTTCCTGAAAAAAGAATAGAAGATATGATAAAGGCAGGCCTTCTGCATCTTGATCTTGTTGCATATGGTATTGAGCCTGATAAACCTGTTGCTGCCTGCATAGGAAGATACTGTCCCATCGGTTCTGAAAGCGCACCCATCATCCAGTTCTTTGACACAATGTCCTGGCATAAACTTGCTGAACGGTCATTACAGTATTTCATTGAAAAACAGCATGAGGATGGATTCATGCAGAACTTTGGTGGTTATATGCTTGAAACCGGATGTGCTCTCTGGACCATGGGAGAACATTTCAGATACACAAAAGACAAAAAATGGGTAAGAAAAATCAAACCATCCATAATGAAAGCGGCTGAATATCTGACCAGCTGGATTGAAAGAAACAAAAAGCCTGATTTGATCGGTAAAGGTTACGGAATGATAGATGGAAAGGTTGCTGATCCAGAAGATCCATACCATTCCTTCAGCCTTAATGGCTATGCGTATCTTGGACTTAAAAGGGTATCAGAGATGCTCGAGGCAATTGGAGAAGAAAAAGCAAAGGATATTAAAAAGATAGCAGAAGAATTGAAGGGAAACATAAGAAAATCTTTTTTTGATGCGATGGCACGAAGCCCTGTGGTGCCACTTGGAGATGGAACCTGGGTTCCAGCAGCACCACCATGGCCTGAAGATGATGGACTCCTTGTTCAGTATACAAATAACAGAAACTGGTACACCCATGGAACATTTTTAGCGAGGGACAGCATGCTTGGACCGATGTATCTGATATTTCAGGAAATCCTTGAACCTGATGAACAGACTTCTGATTTTCTTGTAAAGTATCATACTGAGATGTTTTACAAAAGAAATGTTGCATTCAGCCAGCCATATTACAGCAGACATCCTGAGATACATCTGAAAAGGGGAGAGGTAAAAAGTTTTTTGAAGGCGTATTACAATTGTTTTCCAGCACTTATTGACAGGCAGACAGGCTCTTTCTGGGAGCATTTTTTCTATGCAAGCCCGCATAAAACCCATGAGGAGGCATGGTTTTTGATGGAAACAAGATGGATGTTATGCATGGAACAGGATGATACACTTTTCCTTTTGTCCGGTATTCCACGAAGATGGCTGAAAGATGGTAATTCAATCAGAATAAAAAATCTCGCAACATATTTTGGTAAAATTTCATTCGAGGTAAATTCAGATCTGAAAAATAATAAAATTTCGGCAGGCATTTTTTATCAGGATAAAAGAAAACCGGCAAAAATCATTATAAGAATACCTCATCCTGATGGCCTTATTCCAGGAAAAATCACTGCCGGGCAATACATTGAAGAAAAAGAATCCATCCTTATTTTAAAGCCAGAAGAAAATCCTGTTAAAATCACCCTTTATTTCTGAGAGAAAAAAATGAATTGTACCAATTCTCAACTCAATTAAAAAACCCTACAGTTTTTT
>CAZHJN010000102.1:0-2154 GCA_964532995.1 uncultured bacterium | reverse complement strand
TCTTCCACAGAAATATCAAGCAGACATTTTCTTTTGTACGGACAGGCTATTTTTGCTTTACGCATTTTACAGGGGGAACAGGAAAACCCTTTATAAAGCGCAATACTATTATGGCTCAAAGGGCCCCACTTCACAGGACTTTTGAGTCCAAAAATACCGACTATGGGAGTATTAACAAGTCCGGCAAAATGAATTCCGCCACTTTCATTACTGATACACAGTCTGCTTTTTGCACAGAACAAGGCAGCATAAACAGGATTCTTACCGAATTCCTCGTCAATAAATAAGGGCACAACAGGTTTGTTTTTCATTTTCTCATAGATTTTTTGCAAAAGGTCTCTTTCTTTTATACTGCCCAGCAAAAGTACAGAATATCCAATATCAGATAAAATATCACCAACTTTTGCAAAATTTTCATAGGGCCAGCATTTAACAGGTTCTGAGGCCCCCGGGAAAATAGATATCCATCGGTCAGTTCTTTCAACAATTGGTTTTACCTTTTTTAAGTAATAATCAGGAAAATCCAACTTAACAAATAATTCAACATCTCGCTTACCAAGCACTCTTAAAAGTGAAAGCAACTGAAATATATCATGGTTTTTTTCTCTTCCTCTCTGGTTGAATCTCCAGTTTGAGAAAAAACAACCCGTGCCATAACCGAGCCTGTATCTCACAGGTAAACAGGCAAGCAGAAGGTTTATCACAGAATACCTTTGTGTATCGATCAAAAGTCCGACTTTTTTCCTCAGACAGAGTCTATACAATGAAAAATACCTGAAAAAAACTTCTCTTTTTTTTCGCATTCTCATTTCATAGTACATATCAACAAAAGGAAACATTTCAGAAAACTTTTCAAGCCCTGAAAGTCTGTGTCCGGCAAAAATTATTTTTGATTCAGGAAACATTTCTTTCAATCCCTGGAAAAATGGTAAAGAAAGCATAAAATCACCATAATGAGATTCACCGATAAAAACAAGTATACATTTAACTTTCTTCTGTAATTTCAAATAAGCAGGATTCTTATAAAATTTTTCAAACCTTTCAGAAGGATAATCAAGAGGTTGATAAAATTTCATAAAATACCTTTCTCAACAGTGTTGCCTGTTGAAAATAGTCAAATTGTTTTATTCTCATTGTGCCATTATAAATCAATTTTTTCCAGAAATCCGGGTTCTTTATTAAAAATTCTACAGCCTGAACCATTCCCTCAACATCTCCCGGCCTGCATATCATAGCTGTTTCTCTATCTGTTACAAAATCTCTTATTCCACCAACATCAGTTGTAACAAGTGCACAACCGCATGCAACAGCTTCCATCGGTGGATTTGGCCAGGCATCTTCCAGACTTGGATAGATAAAAATATCAGCATTTCTGTAAAAAGATAACATATCTTCACTTGTCAGCCCTTTTATAAACTCAACAAAATCTGGAATTGTTTTTTCTCTTTTCAATCCTGCTGTAATAAAACGCATTTTGGGGAATTTCTCTTTTATCTTTCTCATAACCTGAAAACCTGCTTCAACCCCTTTATGTCTGGAATCTTTTCCAGCGTAAAAAATCATTCCTATTGACTTAGGTTCAGTCAGATTTTTCCCGGTATAAGAAAAATAACTGCAATTTACTCCATTACCCACTCTAAATATCCTGTGTTCCGGATATAAAATTCTCAATTTTTCATAAACCATTGTGGATGATGCAATGAAAATAATATTTTTTGCTATCTCAACAGGTTTATTCAACATGTGCACATTAGACACTCTCATTATTTTAATACCTTTTTTCCCATTCCATTTTGCAACTTCACCTGCAAGATGCACTGAACGAAAAAACGTTATGTCTGCATCCCTGATAAATTTTTCTTTATAAGAAGGAACTATAGTTATCGGACATTTACATTCTGTCCAGTTAACACAATATTTCCTTCCTTTCATCAGGAAACCAAATGCTTCTCTTAAAAAATACTCAAATCCTTTTCTATTGGGATTAAATCCCTTGTATATGACAACATCTTCGGTGGCAGCAAGAACATTACAAAACTCAATAATCGGTCTTGCCGCTCCACTGGGCTTTTTCCCCAGATTCAGTAGAACATTAATTTTCATATAGAACTGTCTTTGCGGGATAATATTTAATTAAAATGATACCATAAACAT
>CAZHJN010000101.1:0-2211 GCA_964532995.1 uncultured bacterium | reverse complement strand
ATAATATATATTATGTTAACTTTTAATTGCTGGCTTGGCTGTCGGTATTCCCTGGATGATTCGTCAATAAGATCAATTTGTATGTTAATAAAATTTTTTAATTTAATAGATTGAAGTATCAGTTTTTCAATTTCTTAGCTCTTTCACTAATCTCCAGAAAAATCAGTGTAATCTCATAAAGGAAGATAAGAACCCCGGAGAGAATCAGTGTGGTGATCGCATCAGTTGTTGGTGTAATGAATGCAATGGCGATAACAATGAATGTGAATATTGTTCTTCTCATCTTTTTGAACCATAAGATCTCAACAATTCCTGCTGTTCCCAGGAAAAACATAACAACCGGCAATTGAAAAATAAGGCCAATTATGAGTAGCATCCAGATCAGAAACGAAAGATAATTATTGATAGTCACCATTGAGACCATAAGATTTGTTCCGAACCCAAACAGAATTCTAAGTCCAGCGGGAACAATAATAGAATAACCGAGCCATATTCCAAGATAAAATAAAAAAATCCCTGAGGCGAGGCATAAATTTAATATCTTTGCTTGCTCTATGCTAAGTGCAGGTTTTACAAATAGATAGATTTGATAGATAAGAAAAGGTACAGTCAATACCAGACCAGAAAAGAGTACCAATTTTATTATTCCTAAGAAGGGCTCAACAGGCGATATGAAGGCAATGTTTTTCTGAAGGCTTAGAATTGGTTTACTAGCAATTTTAAGTATCTCATTATTAAATATATAAGACAAAATACAGGCCAGAAAGAACCAGGCAAGAATCATTATTATTTTCTGTCTTAGTTCCTCCAGGTGGTCAAAAAAGGTTCCATCCCTGGCGTAGTCCGTCATTTTTCTTTCTTTTCTTCTTGCGATTCATCCACACTTTTTTCCACTTCCTTCAGACCTTTCTTAAACTCACCTATAGCTTTTCCAAAAGACCTGCCTATTTCAGGAAGTCTTTTTGCACCAAAAAGAAGTAGCACTATCAGACCTATCAGAATTAATTCCTGTGCACCCAGGTTCATATTCCCCCTTTTTGTTGATAGTTAAATGTATTTTCCATCATGATTAACTCTTCTTTCACCCAGGTTTGTAACCCTTATAGCCGCCTGTTTGGTTTGAACAGGACAGTTTTCTTCGCAAAGTCCGCAGCCGGTGCATACTTCAGGATTAACTACCGGTCTGCCCTCCTGGTCCAGATAGATTGCCTGTACAGGACAGAATTCAAGACATACAAGACACTCCCTTTGATGTGTCCAAACCAGGCACTGGTCAGCAAAAATACTGGCAGTACCTATTTTAATCTGTTCCTGATTAACTTTTCTTATCGCGCCTGTCGGGCAAACTCTGCCGCAATTCTGACAGAGAATACAACCCTTTTCTCTGGGGATAATCTCCGGTGTTGCCCAGTTGTCAAAAGATTTTTTTATATCAACATGTTTCAAACATTTTGCCGGACAGGTTCTGATGCACTGACCACACCTTATACATAGCCTTGAGAACAATCTTTCTTCAATTGAACCAGGGGGTCTTATGAATAGAAACCTTCTTAATCGTTTTATTATAAAACCGGGTACTAAAACAACAATTCCGGTAGCTGCAAGTGATATCAGAAACTCTTTTCTATTCATTGAAATGTCTTTGTTTTTCTAAAAATCTTTGAAATTTTCCCAATGATTGTATAGAATCTTCCAAGAGGGCAAAAACAATTGCACCATAATCTTGGATACAGGATGCTGCCAATTACTATTATAAGCAAAAATATAATCCAGAATTTTACACCCGTCATTGCCTGTCCCAGAATAACAAAAGGATCAAAGATAAAACCTGCCATGATGGGTGTGGAAAAAAGTTTTGCACTGATTGCTAAAAATAGGGAAAAAATTAGAATCCATAAACCTGCATTTTTCATTTTTGGCGGTAAAATAAAAGAAGGCCTGATGATTTTTTTTAATTTTAGCAGATTGAGAAAGTCAATTGATCCGCCAAGAGGACATATCCAGTAACAAAAAAAATTACCTATAACCATAATCAGTAAAATCATAATAAGCCCTGGCAGGAAAAACATGAGAAATTTTCCTGTGGAAATTGTGAGTAAAAGAGTAAGTAAACCATTTATTTTGAAATAGATACTCAAAGGAACTTTTTCTGGAAGAGGGAAAATGTGTGTCCGGTATAAGAGAAAAAAGAATGATAGCATGCTTATAAAC
>CAZHJN010000100.1:0-2226 GCA_964532995.1 uncultured bacterium | reverse complement strand
TTTTTCATTACTGAAGTTGAAAGCCTGTCCAAACAATTTCAATCTTTCTGCTTTTTCCGCAAGCATTATGTAAGCCTTTATTATGTCTTCAATGTATATATAATCCCTTGTGAATTTTCCATCGCTGCGAATAAGGAAAGTTTCACCCGAAACCGCGCATCTTATAGCATCGGGTACAATACGGGAAAAATTAAAATCACCTGGACCAAAGATATTACCGCATCTTGTGATAACAACAGGCAATCCAAATGTATGATGGTACATCTGAGTAATCAAATCACTGCAACTTTTTGACACATCATAAGGGTGATTACCCTGAAGCGGTGTATCCTCTCTGTATGGCAGTTTTTTATGTTCTCCGTACGCTTTATCACTTGAAGCAACAACTATGGTTTTAACGCAACCTGTCTGCCTGCAGGCTTCCAGGACAGTCCAGGTACCTTTGATGTTTGTTTCAAATGCTTCCAATGGATGCCTCATACATTCACCCACGATGGATTTTGCGGCAAGGTGAAAAATAATTTCTATACTGTTTTCTCTTATCAGGTCAAAAACAAGGTCAAAATCCTCAACACTGCCTTTTATCACTCTAATTTTTTTAAGTTCGTCCTCTGTGAGGATTGTTTCTTTTCTGTAAGTTTTTATATCAAGCCCGAAAATCTCTGTGTTTGCCTTCAAAAGAGTTTTTGTTAGCCATGAACCAACAAATCCCTCATAGCCTGTGATTAAAACTTTTTTCCCTTTCCAGAATTTGATGTTCATCGTTTATCTCCATACTTTCCACGGTGGAGAACCTGAAGCCCACAATCTGTTCAGAATATCAAGTTCTCTTCTTGTATCCATACACTGCCAGAAATCTTCATGAAGAAAAACTTTTAACTGTCCATCCCTGGCGAGATTTTCAAGCGGCTCTTTTTCCATATAACAGTTATCCGCTTCGCTGAGATAGTCAAAAAACTTTCTGTTAAAAACAAAAAAACCTCCATTGATAAATCCTCCTTTAACCTGAGGTTTTTCACCGAACTCAACAACCTGACTATCTTTTATTACAAGTTCTCCGAATCTTGAAGAAGGATGAACCCCTGTAACTGTTCCAATTTTTTTGTGTTTGGTATGAAATTTGAGAAGGTCCCTTATATTTATATTCGCCACGCCATCTCCATATGTCAGCATAAACAGATCGCCATCTATATATTTTTCAATCCTTTTAACTCTTGCACCTGTCTGGGCATTTTCTCCGGTGTCAGCAAAAGTAATCTTCCAGTTTTTTTCACTGCTTTTGTTATATAAACGTATCTTATTTGTTCCAAGTTGGAGGGTAAAATCACTGTTCATTGCTTCATAGTTCAAAAAATATTCCTTTATAACTTTACCCTTGTACCCGAGACATAGTATAAAATCATCAAATCCGAAATGCGAGTAAATCTTCATAATATGCCAGAGAATAGGCCTGCCACCTATTTCCACCATTGGTTTTGGCCGAACTTCTGTTTCCTCTTCCATCCTTGTTCCTCTTCCACCGCACAAAATCACAACTTTAATTTTCATTTACAACTCCTGTCTTTGCTGAAAATACCATTCTATTGTTTTTCTTATCCCCTGTTCCAGAGGTGTCTTTGCTCTGAAACCAAATTCTTTCTCTGCTTTTGTCACATCAAGACACCTTCTTGGTTGACCATCAGGTTTTGATGTGTCCCATATAATCTCGCCTTTAAATTCAGTAAGACTGGCAATGAGATTGACCAGGTCTTTAATTGAAATTTCTTGACCTGAACCGATATTTACTGGTTCTGGTTTGTTGTATTTTTCAGCTGCAAGTATTATTGCCTCAGCCGCATCGTCAACATATAAAAATTCCCTTGAGGCTTTTCCTGTGCCCCATACGGTAATGGTATTTTGTTTTTCTATCTTTGCATCACAGAATTTTTTTATCAATCCTGCGATAACATGTGAATCCTCAGAATCAAAATTGTCGCCAGGTCCATAAAGATTGATCATCAACAGATGGATTGTATTAAATCCAAACTGCTGTCTGTATGCCTGGCCCTGAACAAGCATCATTTTTTTAGCAAGTCCATACGGCGCATTTGTTTCCTCTGGATATCCTTCCCAGAGATTTTCTTCTCTGAAAGGAACAGGGGTAAATTTGGGATAAGAACACACTGAACCAATCCCCACAAACTTCTTTACATTATAAAGTCTTGAATATTCCAATATTAATGTGCT
>CAZHJN010000099.1:0-2238 GCA_964532995.1 uncultured bacterium | reverse complement strand
TCAGCATGGCGCTTATACTTGAAAGAACAGACGAGCCTGTTATCTGGCGCGGCCCCCTTAAAACGGGAGTCATAAGACAGTTTCTTGGGGATGTCGGCTGGGGAGAACTTGATTACCTGATTATAGACTCCCCGCCTGGGACAGGCGATGAACTTATAAGCATATGCCAGACCATAAAAAACATGGACGGAGCGGTTGTTGTAACCACCCCCCAGGAAGTCGCCATACTGGACTCCACGAAATCGGTTATGTTTGCAAAAAAACTGAATATACCTGTAATAGGTATTATTGAGAATATGAGCGGATTTATATGCCCGCACTGCAAAAAGGAGATAGACCTTTTCGGGACAGGCGGCGGCGAGAGAGCCGCTCGTGATTTGCAGGTACCGTTTTTGGGAAGGATACCTGTCGAACCAGAGATAGTAAAAGGCGGGGATTCCGGAAAACCGTTTATCCTTTTTGAAAAACACGCTGAAACGGCAAATATTATGAACGGGATAGCAAAAAAAATTACGAAGGGGAATTAAATGGGAAAAACAAATTATAAATACATTTACGGTCCCGTACCCTCATGGAGGCTGGGCAGTTCTTTGGGGATAGACCCTTTGTCAAAGGGTGAGAAAATTTGCACATTCGATTGCATATATTGCCAGATTGGAAAAACAAAAAAATTTACTGACAAGCGGGAGGTTTTTGTCAGTACCGCGGATATACTGAAAGAGATTGATAGTCTGCCGCCTCTCAAGATAGATTATATAACTTTTTCCGGCACAGGCGAACCCACCCTGGCGGCAAATCTTGGGGAGATGATAAAAGAGATAAAGAAAAAGAGAAGCGAAAAGATAGCTGTTTTGACTAATTCTTCCCTTATGTACAGAATGGACGTTGTTAAAGATTTGTTCTGTGCGGATTTGGTTGTTGCCAAGTTGGATGCTGCCGGACAAGCAGTTTTTGAAAAAGTCAATCAACCTATTAAAAACATTAAGATTGATAGTACTATTCAGGCGATAAAAGATTTTAAAATCTGTTTTCTCGGGAAACTTGCGCTGCAGATTATGTTTATGGAGCAAAACAAGAATTCTGCAGAGGATATTGCGCGAATTGCAAAAGAGATTAAACCGGACGAAGTCCAGTTGAATACGCCTCTCAGACCTTGCGGAGTAAAACCTCTCACAAAATCCGAAATGGACGCCATAGAAGAATATTTTTCCGGCTTGAATACTGTTTCGGTTTACAATGCAGAAAAGCAAGATGTTAAACCTATAAGTTCAAAGGATACGCTGAAAAGAAGGGGCAAGGTTTGATTACCAATGAAGACATATCTGGAATGTATCCCCTGTTTTTTCAAACAGGGCATTGAATCGGCGAAGATACTGGGGGCGGATAAAGCCGCTCAGAAACAGATAGTTGATGAAATATCAAGGGCTATCCCTTTATTCCCCTTAACCTCGTCGCCTCCGGAGATGGGTAAGATAGTCCACGATATAATCAAAAAAACCCTTAAAACAGGAGACCCCTATAAAAAATTAAAAGAAGATAGCAACCGGCTTGCTTTGAGCATCTATAAAAAACTGGAACAGAAGGTTGCAAACTCGAAAGACAGGCTGCTTACCGGCTTGGAACTTTCCATCGCAGGCAATATCATAGACTACGGAGCCAACCACGGCGTCAGTGTTGAAAAAGAGGTATTCAAAATTCTGGAAAAAGAAAGTGCCATGCTGAATAAAAGATATTTCCATTACGGTGCATTTAAGAAAAAACTGGAAAAGGCGAATTTGATACTTTTCATAGGAGACAACGCAGGAGAAATTGTCTTTGACAGGATTCTTGTAGAGGAGATAAAAACACTCTACCCTGACAAAAGACTGGTATATGCGGTTAGAGAAAAGCCCGTAATAAATGATGTTACAACTGAGGATGCACTATCAGTAGGCATGAATAAGACCGCGGATATCGTTTCATCCGGCTCCGATATCCCCGGGACACTGCTCTCCCGCTGCAGCAAGGAGTTTATTAGTCTTTTTCACAGCGCGGATATGATTATAAGCAAGGGACAGGGGAATTTTGAAACGCTGTCGGATGTAAAGGGCCCTGTTCCTTTATTTTTTCTTCTTACGGTCAAGTGCCCGGTTGTCGGGGACAAACTGGACGCAAAAACAGGCGATATCATACTGAAAAACACACTGGAAAATTAAAAGGGGAACATAAAAATGGAAATCAGGGCAATTTTTGACAAGG
>CAZHJN010000098.1:0-2514 GCA_964532995.1 uncultured bacterium | reverse complement strand
TCGAAATTCTATCTTCAGTTTCTTGTTGAATTCTACCCGGAAACTGCTGTTTTTGTTTTCACCCATTGGGTTTCTCCTTGGTATGTGCGGTTTTCCCTTTATTATAGAGGAGAAACAGCCTTTTGTCCATATGTTTTTTCACCTTTATTTGGAGGATACAGGATTTTATCTACCGGTCATGCTTTCTTCGCTATGAAAACATTAGATGTGGAAACCCCATTTCTTCTTTTTTTGTGCAAAGGTTGAAATTCTAACTTGACGTACTTTCACATTGCAGGTATAATCTATTCGGAGGTGGTTGGAATGACATTGGCAAAATTAAAGGAAAAGAATCAGGTTACAATTCCCGTAGCAGTTGTTAAAAAACTCGGTTTGAAGGACAATACGTTGTTTGAGGTTGACGTTGAAGAGAATTATATTAAGCTTATGCCCGTAGTTACCGTACCATTGATATATAGTGAACCGGAGCTGGAAAAAATCGACGCTATAGTTGAAAAAGAGAAGAAATCAGCCAGGGAACTGAAATCGGGCAAATCCTTCTCTAACTACATTAATAATTTATAATAATGCGCATCGTAAGAATACTTCCTTCCTTTGAAAAAAGCATCAGGAATCTGTCTGTGATTGATAAGAATAAAATAAAGAATACTCTGGAAGAATTTAATGCTTTCCTTGTTTCGGGCATTGCAACAAAAGGACTTGGATTGAAAAAGCTTGGTCGGAATATATATGAAATAAGGGTTGACATGAGGTTAAGAATAATAATCAAAATAGAAGAGGAGATAATCTATCTTGTTCTTGCAGGGAGCCACCAGGATATTAGAGAATATCTGAAGAGATACAGATAACAGCGAGGCTTATTATTGTCCCATGATAAAAAAACTGTTCCGCCGTCTAAAAAAATGGTGCGTGGATAGATGCGTCTCCGACGAGAGATTCATCGTTTCGTTGTACAAGAAGAGGTTAGGAAAGCGTCCCAATCTGACAAATCCAGTGACCTTCACAGAAAAACTTCAATGGCTCAAGCTTAACTGGCGTCCCGATATCATTACGCGGTGCGCGGACAAGTGGGAGGTACGCGGGGTCGTGTCAGAAAGGGTTGATCCGGGAATACTTAAGGAGTTGTACGGTCTTTATGATAGGCCGGAAGATATTGATTTTGAAAAGCTGCCACCCGTTTTACCTGGTTAAGAAACGGTGACGGCAGATTTTCTGTTTTCATATATAACCTGTCAGCTAAAACAATATCAATAGAAAACGGCAAAGAATCGATAATGAGAGGTCTTTTCCTTTTTCCCGAAGGCAATTTATTCCAAGGCGCTTCTTCAGTCTGTTCGTCGTCAAATCCTGTGCGAACGCCAATGATTTTACCTGCGGCAGATGCATCCGCAGATAATTCTTCTACCTGCTTAACTGGCATTTTAGGTATCCGGGACAGGTAATCCCACTGGTCATCATAGCACTTTGCGTTTTTGTCAATGAAAAGAGAGTTCCCATTGACAGACGCGTATTTTTGAAAAGGAAGGGCGATGAGGTTTCCCAGTCCTTCTTTTGGTATATTATCCTGATTTGGAAAGAGTCTGTCATAGCTTCTCATGCTCATTTTGTAGCGGTTGTTCATGGTTTCGGTTATGAGAAAGCTTCCCATCTGCCGGGCAGTTTTTGCCGGCACTTTATCCTGGAAGAATATCCATGCATGCGCGCCATTGCCAGACCGGGAACGTTCTATTGCCACAGGCACATAATATTTTCCGCATGTTTCTTTAAAAGTGAAAACATTGTCCATCCATCCTTCTCCGTCAAAATCAACAGCCAGAAAATAGCATGATTCGTCAGGTAACAGGGGATATATGCCGACAATTTGCTTGCCTGTCAAATGCTCGGCAAGAATTTCAAAAGATAGGGGTACATATTCCTTATAATCACAAGCTGAACATTTCTTTGCCGGTTTTTCGCACTTGCCTTCCACCCATTCATTTTTGCAGACAGGGCTGTAACCTTTTTTTGAAGGATTCTTCTTGCTTACCCAGAATCTGGCAAAGACGTCGTCGCGTCCTCTGAAAAAACTACGGAAGAGGGTCAGTTTTTCAGCCTGGGAGGAAAGGGATTCGTTTTTTGTCGCAAGAGGGCCATCATTAACGTTGATATTTTCGGGAAATGATTTTGAGGCGGGGCTGTTTCCGTGCAGTTTTCCAAGACGGGCAATTAGTTGCCGGCGTTCTTCTTCAATTCGGCTTAATCTGTTTTTGATGGCATCGATTGATTCAGGTGTTTCATTATAATTATTGTCATTACTCACATATTACTCCGAATTGAGCAGTTGCATCAATTATGGAATCCCATGAGTCGAGATTTACCCAGTATCTTGCCATTTTTATGCCTGTTTACTGTAGTGTTATTCATCAACAGGACCGCCAATATATAATCTTGATAAAAAAAGCCCCCAGATCGTAACCTGAGGGTGGCCAGTGAGTTACCCCGCTGGGGATGATTTATTAATAATATCTTACCAGT
>CAZHJN010000097.1:0-2556 GCA_964532995.1 uncultured bacterium | reverse complement strand
TAAATAAATAATCCGAAATCCGGATAGGCATAGATTTGCAAGCCTTCTTTCAAGTTTTCGCCTTGAAAGGTTGTTGCAAGCGGTTTGCCGTATTCGTCGGTCAGATGTTTAATGTATTCCTCCACTGTTTCTTGTGAAGCAATTGTTTTGTCTGAAGTGTTGTCTTGATGGGAAAGATATTTCAACCGTTTATTGCCCAAGAATGTTTTTATAAGTATTGTTTCCGGAGTTTCGCTTCCGGCGGCAGATAAAAAATCTTCACGCCGAAATAAAACCCCGCCTACCCCCAATATATGGCGATGGTCTAAAATATTTTCATCAAGATATGTTGCTTCTTTGGGGAAATCGGTATATCCTGCAAGGTTTTTGTATTTCTCAACGGCTTCTCCAACCTCTATTTTATTATAAACCGGCCAAATCTTCAAAAACCTTCCGCTGTCGTTGTCTCCTATCTGGGGTATCTCCCCTGACGGTTTCGTTATGTCTCTTGTGAATTCTATCGCTTTTTCAAGCCTTTCCATGTACCATTGAGGGAATATGCCAGAGTCTTTGTTTTTCAATACTTTACGCTTATCTTCCGGAAGGTTGAGACATAACATGGTGCAGTAAAGCATAATCTCTGTTGAGAGCCTGTGGTAGCTTGTAGATGCCTCAAAGTTTGTGCTGTCTGGGTTGAACTGAAATTCCATCTCATTAACCAGTTCCTGCATGGCGAAATCAATCCACTTATCTGTTGTCTCTGTTGAAGGAAGATATGCGGCGCAAAAGATAAGTCCTGCAATGTCGGAAAGATAATGGTTGGAACGCATTTTCGGGAAATATTCAAGGTTTTCCCTGCAGTGTTTTCCGTGTTCGTAAACGCTCTTTGCGAAAGTTTGCAGGAATTCTTCGTCAAATTCCGCCCCGAAAGACCTGAACATATCATACGCTACAAGCCAGTTTACAGCTCTTATCCCCACATCCATGGTGCAAAACCAGTTCACTCCGAACCGGGGCGGGTTAAGAGCTATAAAATCAAGCACCTGATTTCTGAATTCTCCGGCATATGTTTCCGGGGTTGAAAATCCCTGCCCCCCTGCCTTTGCAAGCCCGTAAGCCCAAGCGAGTATGGGAAGATGCTGCATCCTTGCAAGCTCCCACGGCACCTTTATGTCAACGCCGGATTTATGCTCGTATTTTATATCCTCATACCATGTTTTCTCATTCCATCTGTAGCCTGACTTGAAATCCAACTGCCAGTCTATGGGGAGATAATCTTTATCGCCAATCATCTGCCATATTCTCCGGGATTCATGGAGATTAGACCTGTTTATCCTGCCGGCAAGCCACTTCCCTTCCCTGTCAAAGGCAACCCTACTACCCATATCATACCTGTAACCTTCCAGCCCCCGGCATTTCATGCCATATTCAATCCGTACCCATCCGGAACCCAATAGGTCAAAATAGTGGTTGAGGTATAAATCGGATAAAAGCTTTATCTGTTCTGTCTGTTCCGGCATAAGAGCATCCAATTTATCTGATAAAAGGGGAAAATAGGTATTTAGCTTTGAATTGAAAACCCTGCCCGTATAAGTTCCGTTAAAAAAAACATCCCTATTTCTGACCAGAAGATTTTTTGCCTTGCTTTTCACCATCCCTGCCATTTTGGACAAAACCTGTCCAGGCAACATTTTTGATATCCTGTATGAGATTGAAATTAACTTATTCATTTTAATTCTTGTCTTTGACAGATAGATGGTATGACAAAAAGGCGCTTGAGGTATTTATAAAAGCATATGCGGTAAAAGTTGAAGCGGCAGCCGCAATTATTCCGTACAGGGGAATGAAATAATAGTTTATCAAAAAATTGATAATAAGCGCTATCAGAGAGTTTATGAAAACGAGTTTGTATTTCCTGAAAGCCATAAGAAATGAAAAGGGCAGCATTAAGTAACTGAACAGACTTGTGGAAGTAAGAATAACGCTTGCCCATATGGATGACTTGTATTCATTGAAAAAAACAAAAGTTATCACAAAAATGCTAATAATGCATAAGAGATAAAAGCTTATGGCGAATAACGAGACTTTTTTTATGTTCCTCCGGAAAAATTCCATAAACTTAAAGTCTCTTGCCACATCAATCTGTTTTATTCGGAGAACTGTCAGCATAGGGGTAAGGCCGATAAGTGAAAGTTGATATAATTTCATAGAAAAAGCATATAGACCGAGTTCATAGTTGGTAAGATATTTTTCCACGAAAAACATGTCCATAAAAGCAATAATGGGTAATAATGTCCAATAAAAAACCAGATATATGGAATCCGAATAGGTTTTTTTAAGAAAAGACAGGTTGATTTTAAAAGATATATTTCGCTTTTCTATGGTCTTAAAAATGTATAGTGTTATCAAGACCAGGGAAACCGCTTGTGACCAGAAGATTAATAGAGAAGGCGTTTTTATGTGTAAAATGAAAATCAGACATGAAATGACTGCCAATATTCCAATTTCCTGCAAGATGTATAGTATGGAAAATCTTTTATATTCTTCACCTACATTGAAATAACTTTTGCCCTGTCT
>CAZHJN010000096.1:0-2564 GCA_964532995.1 uncultured bacterium | reverse complement strand
GGGATACTCATTGGACCCTGTTTTGTGCATTTTAATGAAGCGGTGATACCTGCTATTTTTCCGCACTCTTCAGGATTCTTGCCCAAAAGATAACAGGCGATGAAAGCACCAGCATATGTATCACCAGCACCTGTTGGATCAACAACATTTACCCTGATTGCAGGAATTTTGATATGTCTATTTTTAATAAATATCTCAGAACCTTTTTCAGCTTTCTTGACAACCACTGTTTCAATTCCATAACCAGATAAACTGTTCAGGATTGATGCTATTGATTTTTTCCCGAATAAAACAGAAAGTTCTTCATCTGTTGTGAAAAGGATTTTTGTATGTTTCAGAAAAAGGTTTATCTTTGAGATGTTTTCTTTGAATGAAGCCATTTCTTTTCTTATGTTGGGGTCAAAACTGATGATTGATCTTTTTCTGATGGCGATTTCAAGTGCTTTTTTGCATGCTTTGAAGCTTGAAGGGCTGATGAAAAGGGAACTACCTGTGATATGGAGAATTTTCAGGTTTGAAAAGTAGTCTTCTTTCACATCATCAGGTCCTAAAAGTCCTGCCGCACCCGGATGAAATATGAATCTCCTGCTTCCATCAGGAAGGTACCTGACAAACGCGGTACCAGTTGTCGCACTTTTTCTGTAAATATTTGATGTATCAACACCATCTTCTTTAAGCCTTTGAATAACCATTTTCCCAAAATCGTCATTTCCAGAAACAGCCACAATACCTGTTTTGACCTTTTTCTGCGATATACGACTGACAGCAGAAATAAATATTGCAGGTGCACCACTTGGGTATGGACCGAGAAAAATTCCTGGCTCAAAGAAAGAGTGTTGGGTTCCCTTTCTCATAATTTCAACAAGAAGTTCTCCAACTGTTATGACCTCTGGATGTTTCATATTGATAACTCCTTTTAAGAGAAAACATTTAATCTTTTAGATCTTGCTGCCGCACACATCAGAAAAATAAGGATGTATCCAGCTCCGCCACATGCGAAAGCCCCTGCAAAACCATCAATCTTTCCGATTACCATAGCGACAACAGAACCGCAAACAGACATAAGTCCATTAATCGCCCACATCCATGGAATACTGTGCGGCTGGTACTGGTTGAGAATTTTTATCCCAGACGGGAAAAACATTCCCATCAGAAAACCTGCTGGAAAAACAAGCGCAATACTTGCAAGCGTTCGCACAAATTTTGTCTGATAAAGAAGTGCATCAAAAATCTTACCCAGGGAAAAAACATAAAATCCAATAACAAATCCAGTCAAAAGTCCTGTTATCATAATCTTTTCAAGCAAATTTTTCTTCCAGAACTGGCTTGCAAAACTTCCCATGCCGCTGCCTGCAAGCAGACTGAAGAGGATTATACTTACTGCAAAGGTGGGATGACCAAGAAAAAGTATGAATTTCTGAATCATTGCTATCTCAATAAGCATGTAAGCAACCCCGATGGTTGCAAAGTAAACAGAAAAGAATAACAGAATATTCATTGCTTCATTTTTTCTATAAAAAGGCCTGACAGCAAGAATTCCGCAAAGAATTGCTGCAAATATAATCATGAGCAGAAGTTTTTTTACCTGCGGAAGTATGCCAAAGCTTAAATCAAGAAAAAATGGACTATCATCATATGCTGGAAAAAGATTAACGGGCGTTTCAATCTGTGAATTTATAATTCTTATAATTTCAATTGCGCTGCGGGCTGTTTCAAGTTTATCAAAGGGCGGCTTTGCCGCAAGTCCAGGTGCAAATACAGTTATTATTCCGCTTTTGTCTGCAAGAGCTTTCATCTTCATGATTCTTTGGTGAGAGAATTTCTCATTCCCAGCAACAAGGATATACCGATATGGTGTTGTTTCAAACAATGCTTCAGGAACCATAAATACCATGGTTTTTTCTAAACCGGGTGAGTGAGGCCTGTTTAATATGGTGAGGACTGTCACCAGACCTCTGAAAAGGAGCAGTTCATTCTGTGTTATGAAAACAAGCATCCCGTTTCCCTTGAGTTTTTCAAAATAATCTATGAATGCCTGTTGCGTGTGGATATATCCTTCAGTAAGAACACCTGCCTGTGTCTGGCCTGTGGCTGTCTGGGTGAGAGCAAGGTATATCAGGTCATATTTGTCTCTGGAGCGTCTTACAAAACTCCTTCCATCATCAAGATAAACCTTTACACCAGGATATCTGTAAAGATTGCCATTAAAAGAAGAATACTTATCCATGATTGAAAACATTGAAGGATTTACTTCCACTCCTGTTATATCTGTACTTCCACCAAGAATTGAAACAAGAATATCAACTCCACCGCCAGGACCTATTGAAAGAACCTTGGGTTTTTCCAGATCAGCAAAAGGAAGATAAAAAACAGTATTCTTGAGGGATTCAATTGACTTCAGATTGCCGTTGAAAAAATGCATTGTTGTTGGAACATCTCCATCAGTGTATATGTATTTGATATCAGGAATATCGGGAAATTCAACAACATCGGTTCTTGCAAAAGCATTCCATTCAGTATAAACAATTGAACCAGAATCTTCTATTGCAGAAAAAAGCGGTTTT
>CAZHJN010000095.1:0-2601 GCA_964532995.1 uncultured bacterium | reverse complement strand
TATTCATAGCCACATTTTAGCATTTTTAAGTGGCTATTTTCAAACATAACCCTTGGTAATAAATATCCTAGGTCGTTGCCATCCTTCTGAAAAAGACAACGATTTATGAACAATATAACATACAACACCGTCATCATGAACTAATTTGGCACCAAGTCCTATAAAAAATTTAGATAATTAAACCTTTCATTTATGGTAATCCCCTGATGTCTATTTTCCATATATTCCAAGCGCCTTCGCGATTGGAAATGAAATATATAGACTTCATATCATATGACCATACCGGATAAATATCTTCGGAACCGTTTGTTGTTAGTTGTGTCGGTGTGGTTCCATCAGCCTTCATGACCCAGATATCATAATTGTGGACTCTCTCTTTGTCTAAACCCGCGCTTGAAGCATAGACAATATACTGCCCGTCAGGTGAGAACTTAGGATGAATATCATCATAATCACCAAAGGTCAGCTGAGTCTGGTCGGTTCCGTCGCTCTTCATTACCCAGATTTTCATCCAGCCGGTTTTATCATCAATTCTGGAAAAGACAATTTTACTGCCATCCGGAGACCAATGCGGATGTTGACCGTATCGGAATTGAGTTGGCAGGGTTCCATCAAGATTGGACATCCACAGCTGTTTCTCATATACACTTTTTCCAGGACCAAGGCTTGAATAACACAGTTTGGGAAAATTCTGCGATAAACACACATCAACCTCGTCGTCTGCAAAAACAGTTGAGGTAATTCTGGTTAATCCCACTCCTGTTGGAGGTTCAAATTTAAGTCGCCAGATAGTGAACTTGTCCCCATCCCTGGTAGAAGAAAAATATATATATTTACCATCCGGGGTAAATGCCGGGTCTTTGTCGATAAAAATACTATCTGTGATAACGGTTATTCCTCCGCCCTGAACTCCTATTGTTCTGATTCCGGCTTTCAAGGAGAGGGGTACCCCCAGAAGAGAACAGGGAAGCTTGTTTCGCCTTTCAATCTTGTGTATCGTTTTTGTTCTTTCAGGGAATTCTTCACCACCAAATATTTCAACTTTCTCCTCTTTTTTCAGGAAAATTGGTTCAATTTCTGAATATGCTAAGGTTTTGCCATCCGGAGATATACTGAGGGATATAATTCCCCTCAAATATTTTTTTATCAGTTCCTTTATGCTGTTTTCAGTTACTTCTCCGGCTTGCGGGGGCATTATGCTCCTTAGTTCTTCTCTTGTTTGTTCATCTACAGCAATTTGACCTTTTTCCATTCTGAACAGCAACCTGAGAAAGGTGTCATATATTCTGTAATCAAACCAGGCGGGTGAATATGAGGTAATGCGGGTGCATGAAGCAACTGCCGGAGAGTCCTCGGCTGGATCCAAAATGGACCTTGTCTTTCTTATACCCATTGCCGCACCTCTTGGCATAAGAATGATCTCAAGTCCAGGAACTTCCACCTCCACTCTCCTGACCATTTCAAGTTTTATCTTTCTGTCCGCTTCTGGAAAGTATTCTAAAACTTCTGCAACCCTGTTTGAATGGTCCTTTGGGTTTTCATAACCCACCTTCTCCACTTCTATTTTTAGAGTTTTCAAATCACCTGTTTCCTTATTCACGAAATCTGCTGATACCTCGCAGGGTGTTTTACTCTTGATTAATTGCCCATCTATATATACATCCGCACCCTGGGGACTGCTGTCTATGATTATTTTTTTTCTTTCTGGTTCGAGTTGAAATTTAATTTCCGATGGAATATATTCCACACCGGGACCAATTTTCTTTTCCACTGGAACCCAACCGATTTTAGTTACTTTAAGAAGATAACTTTTGGGTGCTCCCTTGCGGTCGGCTAAATCCACCACCAGTGGGTAGGGATTAGAAGGTCCACATGTTCCCTGTTTTTCAGAATCCAGGTAAATTTCTGTGTTTCTTACATTAGAATAAATATCAATTTTTTTCTTTTCCACCTCCAGGTAAAAATTCACCTCTTTTGTTGTACGATAGATATTCTGAGTTGCCGGTAAGAATTTTTCCTTTCGCGCTTCTGCCACAATTACATCTGTTCCTTCAGAAAATTTAACCCTTACATTTTCCAATGGTGTTTGTCCAATAATACCCTGCTCATTATTAAGTTTCACGGTTACCTGTTCAGGGTCAGAATAAAAAGAAATTTCCTTTGTTATCACACCACATCCTGTAAAAACAACCGCCATAGCAAGAAAAATCAAAAAATTTCTTTTTACAAGCATCATAATCCTCCTTTCTTTATTTTTTTGTTTTGTGGCTTTAAGAAAAGGTAAAGGTGGTTTTTTGAGGGGTTAATCGTGTGTTTTAGAGCTGTCCTGCGTTTTTGTTCTGCCATCCTTGTTTTCCTTATCAGAATCGAACGAATTGGCGGTCGATTAAATGTCTCATATGTTACAAATTTATTAAAACACTATCTATAAATTTGTCAAGTTGTGGTGTTGCGGTGAAGTAAAAAACTCCGTTTTATTTTTTTAAGAGATAAATTTGAAAGAGTGGTTTGGCTAGTGTTTTTTTATAAGTGGTGGAATGTGTTTTACAATATGTTAACTCCGAAAGAAAAACGATTGAAAATTCAAGCGTTAGATTGATG
>CAZHJN010000094.1:0-2778 GCA_964532995.1 uncultured bacterium | reverse complement strand
ATAAAAGGACCATTGCTTATATTAAATTCTGTTGATGGAAAAGTCAATAAACAAAAATCTTTAATAATTTGGATTATAATAGGTTTTATAACACAGGAGAGAATTGATGAAAACAAAAGAAAGATGGCTGGCAGCATTAAAATTGCAGGAGGTGGACAGACTTGGATTCTGGCCAAAAATCAACGACGCATATCTTGCCAGTCAATCGCAAACCTTCAGAAATATGGGGCTTGAAAATCTCCACAGATGGATCGGAAGCGACAGGCACATCTGGCTGCCCGGCTTTATAAAAGAAAAAAGAACAACAACCTATCTTGAAGAAAAAATGCAGGGAAATTTAAGAAACCTGACCTATGGTACAAAATATGGAAATCTTGTTGCAACCATGAGGTTTGACCCATCTTCTCAGGCATGGCATCCGGTGGAATTTCCGGTTAAGGATAAGCAGGATATAAACATTATGAAAGAATGGTTTGAAGATTGCATCGTTGACGCAGACGCGGATAAACTTAAAGAAGCAGAACTTGAGTACAGAAGAATTGGTATGGATGCAGTCGCTGTTCATTCTGCAGGCACAACGCCCATGATGACATGGGTGCAGCATCTTGCTGGTATTGAAAATGCCCATTATTTTCTTGCTGATTACACATTTGAGGTTGAAGAACTTTTTGAACTGATGTATAGAAAAATTCGCAGGATCACACAGATACTCGCTGAACACAGCCCTGCGGATTTTATCTATCTTGTTGAAAATACATCAACCACGCTTATCTCTCCTCATCAGTATAAAAAATACTGCTATAATCAGATTTCTGAATGCGCCACAATCCTGAAAGAAGCCAAAAAAGGTCTTGTTCTTCATATGTGCGGCTATCTGAAAGACCTGCTCTGTGTGCTTGCCACGCTTCCGGTGTGCGGTTTTGAGGCTTTTACAAGTCCTCCTGTTGGCAACACAACGCTTTATGATGGAAGAAAACATTGCCCTGATAAATGCCTGATCGGTGGAACAAATGCAGTATTATGGACGAAATCCGCCGAAGAAATAATCAATCAGATTGAGAAAGATCTTGATATACTGCCTCATCACAGGGGAATTGTTATAAGTTCAGCAGGGGTAATGCCACCTTTTTGCAGACCCGAGACAATTAAGAGTGTTTGCGAATGGGTCAAAGGATATAAGGTGAAGCTATGAGCATTTTAGCCTGAGTCTGTTTGTGATAATAAAAATCTTACTCCATTAAGATAGATACCATCGCACCACTGACAGAAAAAAGGCTGCTGGTACCCATTAAATTCGAGATTTTCAAGCCTTATGTTTTTTATGATGGACTGGCTGCTACCTGAAATTTTAACAGGTGAACCTGCCCGGATAACCCTGATATTTGAAAAACTGATGTCAGAAAGTCTTTGAATAGCTATTCCTTCTTCAATAAACAGGGAAATGGCTGACCTGTGAGAATTTATTATAAAGTTAGAAAACATAATATCATGGATAGAGGCACTGGCCTGGAATTTTCCGGAAAAATATCTGTGCGGGAATTCAAAAAGAATTCCGTTGGCACTTTCAGAAATAATAATATTGTTGAAAGTACAATTTTTTATCTCGCCATCATCAGGACAACCCACCCTTATTCCGTTGCATGATGTCTTGAAAATAGAATTGCTGACATTGATATTTTCACAGGCAGACGGCTGCTGATAAACATTTTTTATTGATCGGACTGCGATACAATCATCCTCAGTGTCAATAAGGCAGTTGCTCACAAAAACATTTTTGCAGCTATCAATATCAATTCCATCGATATTTCTCAGCCTTCTATCTCCATAGATTCTGACTCTGTCAATAAACACATTTTCACACTGCATCAACCAGATTGTCCAGCAAGCAGAATTAATCAGGCTGATATCACGGATAAAAACATTTTTACACCTGTAAAACATCATTATTCTTGGTCTTGGAGTTTGAGGCTTGGCAAATTTCCCATTATGGTCTGCTTTCGAATCGTCATAAAAGGCAGGTCCTGAACCATTTATTTCGCCTTTACCTGTAATGGATATATTTTCCGCGAAAGTGCCGATAATCAGGGCATTTTTGCTGTTCTCAATTTCTGCGCCAGGGACAATGCCAGAAGCAACAAGATCTTTATAACTATTCAGTTTTTCATCCCCGGTTAATTTACTTCCAGCTTCAATGTGCAGTTCAACATTGTTTTTCAATATTATTGTGCCTGTTCTGAAATCACCACAATCAAAGATAACCCTGCCGCCGCCTCTTTTGCTGCAATCATTGATAGCATTCTGTATCACATCGGTATTTACAGTTTTTCCATCAGGCACAGCACCATACTCAACAACCCTGAATGTGTTCACAATCCCTCCTTAAGTAAGATACAGGTAAAAAGAGCAAAATTTTATGTTTCCTGCGCCCACCCCGGTAAGCTTTTTATCTGTTCAGACCGCCTCGCTGGAGATCAAAAAGAACAATTATAACTTTATCATATCAAAAGACGAAGGTATAGTCCATATAAAAGTTCTTAACAGGAAAAGAATTTTTTGATAAGTTTGTTGCGGAATAAGCAAAAAACTGTATCAGGGGATTCATCTTGAGAGTTTAACCCTGGAAATTCAAAAATGAAAGGAAATTGTTCGCAGGAATTTTTTTTTGAAATCATCAAGCAAACCATATGCTTTATCCAAAATTGGCGGAGAGAGCAGGATTCGAACCTGCGGTGCCCGTAAGGGCACATCCGCTTTCGAGGCGGACGCTTTCGTCCACTC
>CAZHJN010000093.1:0-2802 GCA_964532995.1 uncultured bacterium | reverse complement strand
CAATGGATGAACCATCAAAACCGATTCCTTCTTCAAGTGCTTTCTCAAGTTCGTCAAGCGCTATGGTAACGGTTTTAAGCTGCCCTAAAATATCCACAAACCAGAGTTCAATAAACTGAATTCTGTCTGCCCTGACCTGCTTCAACACCTCTTGTTTATCCATACTTACACTCCCTGTTTGATAAACCATTATAGCATAATAGAAAATCAAAAATCATGTCTGTTGCATTCTGTGATAATTTTTTATATCTCTGACTTCTATTATGCCTTCTTTCATCTTCCTTATGGCAACCATTGTAGCAACAGCTGCCCTTACAGTTGTAATAAGAGGAATACCCCTGTGAACCGCAATGGTTCGTATGGAAACCATATCTTTTACAGGTTTTTTCCCTGTTGGCGTGTTAATAATCAGCTGTATCTGATTGTTTTTTATGTAATCAATAACATTTGGCCTTTCAGATTCGTATAGCTTGCCAACAAATGTCACATCAATGCCTTTTTTCGCAAGAAAATTTCCTGTTCCTTTTGTGGCAATTATTTTGAATCCGAGTTCTGCAAATCCTTTTGCCACAGGATAAATTAAAGGTTTGTGTTTATCTTTAACGCTTATGAAAACATTGCCTGACAGGGGTAAAGTCTGTCCTGCAGCCAGCTGACTTTTGGCATAAGCCATTTCAAAGGTTTTATCAATCCCGATCACCTCTCCTGTTGACCTCATCTCCGGGCCTAAAACCGCATCAACATTTGAAAATCTGTTAAAAGGAAAAACAGATTCTTTCACGGCAAAATAGTTAGGTATTATTTCCTTCAAAAACCCAAGGCTTTCCAAATTTTTTCCAAGCATTATTTTTGTTGCACATTTTGCAAGAGGCACACCTACTGTCTTGCTCACAAAAGGAACTGTCCTTGAAGCACGGGGATTCACTTCAAGCACATAGATCATATCGTCTTTAACCGCAAACTGGATATTTATAAGGCCGACAACATTTAATGAAAGAGCAAGTCTTTTTGTTGCTTCTCTTATCCGGTCCACAATGTTCTTTTTCAAACTGAATGGTGGCAAAACCATCGCGCTATCACCGGAATGTATGCCGGCTTCCTCTATGTGTTCCATGATACCACCTATAACACACTCTTTTCCATCGCATATAGCATCAACATCAACCTCAGCAGCGTCATCAAGAAATTTATCAATCAAAACGGGGTGGTCAGGCGAAACCTCAATGGCTTTATGCATAAACTCTTCAAGCGAATCATCATCATAAACAACCTGCATTGCCCTTCCACCAAGAACATAAGAGGGTCTTACGAGAACCGGATAATTCAATTTCTTAACTATCTCAAGCGCCTCTTCAAAGGTTGTTGCTGTTCCGCTATCAGGCTGTTTCAGCTTGAGTTTATCAAGAAGTTTTTTGAATTTTTTTCTGTCTTCAGCAATATCTATGGCACGGGGGTCTGTGCTGAGTATTTTTATACCTGCCTTCATTAAAGGTAAAGCAAGTTTCAAAGGGGTCTGGCCTCCAAATTGAAGTATGACACCTATCGGTTTTTCCTTTTCAAGAATATTCAAAACATCCTCAAATGTCAGAGGTTCAAAGTAAAGACGGTCAGAAGTGTCGTAATCAGTTGAAACCGTCTCAGGATTGCAATTGATCATAATACTTTCATATCCAAGTTCTCTCAATGCAAAAGAAGCGTGAACACAGCAATAATCAAACTCAATTCCCTGACCTATTCTGTTAGGACCGCCTCCTAAAATCGCAACTTTTTCATTCATATTTTTATAATCTCAGGGTGTTCGTATGTTGAGTAATAATATGGGGTGAAGGCAATAAACTCACCGGCACATGTATCAACACTCTTGTACTCAACTTCAATACCGTATTTTTTTCTCAATGACCTGATGTAATTTTCTGTTTTCCCGATCAATTTTCCAATGTGGTTGTCTGAAAATCCAAGTTCCTTTGCTTTTTTCAAGGTATCGTAATTGATTTTTCTTCGCCTGAATTTTTTGATTTCTTCCTCAAAATCCACAATTTCTTTTATGTTAGCAAGAAACCATCTATCAATTTTCGTCAGCTGATAGACATCCTCAATTGTTTTACCCTGCTGAAACGCCTTCTTAAGTAGAAAAACCCTTTTGGGATTGGGAATTTTCAAACCTTCTTCAATATCCTGATCTGTTTTAATATCTTCAAATCCAAGATAAGTTTCCTCCATGCTTCTTAATGCCTTCTGAAAAGCCTCTTTGAATGTCCTGCCTATTGCCATCACCTCACCAACAGATTTCATTGCTGTGCCGAGAACCGGTACTGCGCCCGGGAATTTCTCAAAGTTAAATTTCGGAATTTTAACAACACAGTAATCAATGGCTGGCTCAAAACATGCAGGGGTCATCTTTGTTATATCATTTGGTATCTCGTCAAGGGTATAACCAATGGCAAGTTTGGTCGCGATTTTTGCGATCGGGAAACCTGTGGCTTTTGAAGCAAGGGCTGAACTTCTTGAAACGCGTGGATTCATCTCAATAACAACCATTTCGCCATTTTCGGGGTTGATTGCAAACTGGATATTTGAGCCACCTGTTTCAACGCCAATTTCTCTTATGATGCTTATTGCAGCATCCCTCATGTCCTGGTATTCTCTATCGGTCAGGGTCTGAACAGGCGCAACAGTGATGCTATCGCCTGTGTGAATTCCCATTGGATCAAAGTTTTCAATGGAACATATTATAACAACATTATCATTCAGGTCTCTCATCACTTCAAGTTCAAACTCCTTCCATCCACAGACAGATTGTTC
>CAZHJN010000092.1:0-2952 GCA_964532995.1 uncultured bacterium | reverse complement strand
AAGGATTGTCTGGGGAGGCACTGTCTGGTATCCTGACGACTATGTACTGAGGGACTCATTCGGAGTCGTCAGATGCCCCTGCGGAGAGTTTGAAGGAAGAGAAATATACAGCGGTGCTTACGGATATCTGGGCGATTACTCATATAATCCCAATCTGCCAAACATAGCAATAAAACTTGGCAAGGTTCCAAAACCAGCAGAAACGGCACTTTTTTTTGAGTGTCCCTGTGGAAATGTGGCGCCATCGCTCGATTCAGGCGACCTCGGGTATTTTGATAAAGTATTAACAGGTGGCTTTTACGGCGGGTCCAGGCACAGGAATATTGAACTCGTTAATATGGTGTATGTAGATGGCCACGCAAAGTCCCTGACACGGCAGGAATACGGAGAAAGCGCCTGGCCATAAAAATAGTGATACCATAGATACGAACATATTTTTGCAGGTTGTTTTTGAATGAAAAACAGAGTGGCGTTTCTTATATTCGTTCTGACCTTATTTTGTTGTAACCTTCATTGTGAAGATAAAATGACTCTTGAATTGAGAGTCAAAAACCTTTCTGATATTCCCGCAACATATTCTTTCAGGGTCTCAAGATGCATGATTGATTTCAATGGTTATAAAGATTGGGATTTTCTTCCTCTTCTCGGCTATGCAAGTAGGTCCGGATTGAGTTTTGAAAAACCACCCCAGGAAAAATGGTTAGGTAGAGACGAAGACACAGGATGGATGAGGATGCCAGGGTATGGAAAGGTTCTTCATATCTACAATGAATCAAATTCTTTACCTGATTGTGAAATAGAGGTTAGAGTGAAGAATAATTACCAGGATATCTCGCGAAAATTTTTATGGAAGGAGAATCCGGCAATTTTTCATGTTTACCTTTACTATATCCCTGAAAGCGCTAAACCCCCGGTTCTGACACTCAAAACAGCAAATGAATTTATTGAAGAGGCAATTCAATATATCCGCACTGAGATGAAGGATTTTCCACTCAGGAAAAGCCCGAAACTTATTGCCTTTTCAACTGATTTTGGATGCAAGGAAAATGATGAGCCAGAATGGGTGAAAAAGAATATTTTGCTCTTGAAGGAAATGGGACTCAATTGTTTTTTTGACCAGGAGAATTCGCTTTTCCTGAGTCAACTGATAAGAGATATGGGGTTTCTATATGTTGACCACTGGGGAACAAGCACCTGGCCTTTGACCTATGATGGGCTTGATGCAAAAAGGCGGGAGTGTGCAACAGCTGCTTTAAGGTCTCTTGACTCATATTACAGAAGGATCAACCGTGATAATGTGAAGGTTCTTCATGGGGATGATGAGGTATCATCTGGTTCTCTTGAAGAATTCATTGCACTTGACAGTCAGGTCCAGCCGCTTGTTGTTTCTTATTTCAGAAAAATGAATGTGCCTCTTTCTGATATTGGGCTGAGAAGCCATGATGAAATTCGTTTAATCCCTGAAGGTTCTAAACCTCCTTACAGAGAATTTTTGAAGAAGAATAACCCACCTTTGTTTTACTGGCTTAACAAAGCAAGGATGGAATATGTAACAGATATTGCAGCAGAAACAGGAAAGATAGCGCAGAAGTATTATCCGGATGCATTTATTATTTCGCCAAACTGGCCTGCTGCAGGAGTCCTTGGAGGTGGTTATGACGGGCACGGCTGGGACTTCTGGATGGTTCACAGGAAAAATGGCCTGAAGGGAATATTCGGAGAACCAACTCCATGGTACAACTTTTATCTTCAGGGAATATTTTCGTGGTATGGTGATATGATGCGCAGTCAGATTCGCAATGGCCCAATGGGAGCATACATAACAACAGCAAGGGGTTCATATCCATGTTTTCTAAATCATTTTCAGGTGTATGAGCTTGCAGCAAGAGGGGTGGAACATTTCCACTGGTACAGTTATGGCGGAATGTGGGGAAATGAAAATTATGCCAATGAGATAGTCAGGGACCTTTTGAGGGAATTTTCAATTATACACCGCGAGTTCGCTGAGGTAGAGGATTATCTTTATGGGTCAAAACCAGAAAAGTCTCAGGTTGCAGTGTTGTGGACTCCTGCACAGGAGATATGGGACGCATCGCTTCATCAGGAGCTTGTTGCACTTTATTTGATTTTGCTTCACTCAAACTACAATGTGGACATCATATCAAGCTATGATGTTGACGATGGTCTCCTTAAAAACTATAAGGTTCTTTACATGCCATTTTCCTATGTTGAAAGAAAAACATTTGATTCAATCAGGTCATGGGTCAAAAATGGAGGTAGATTGATTATAGATGGTGGTATGCTGAAGGACGAGTATGACAGACCTGTAAGTCCTGAAGGGTTTTTGAATAACTACAGTGTTTCTCTCAAAAAAACTGCAAATATCGGCAGTCTTGCCCATCTGTTAAGCCACAGCTTGCTTGATGAAGCAGTAGATCAAGATTCTTCTGTGAGATTTCCTATTATTTCTCAGAAGGCAGATCTAAAAACACCGACAGATGCAAAAATTCTTCTGAGATACAAAAACGGCAGTCCTGCTGCATTTGAGGTTTCTGTGGGCAAAGGTAAAGTAATGGTAACTGGTTTTCTGCTCGGTGCAGGTTATCAAAGGGATGAAGAAGAAAAGGACAAACCTGACTGGTCACGTCTTGATGTCGGACATAACTTCTCTGCTGTCCTGAGGAATTTTGCAACAAGATTTATAAAGGAATCTGGAATCAGGACTGTTTGTGGCATTGACCAGGACATGATAGTAGCGAGAAGAAGAATAAAGCAGAACAAACAGGTGATTACAGTTCTTGATTATCACTTCGGGAAAAAGGCAGAACAACTGGTATTTCCTGAATGGCAGCATATAGGAGAAACAACTGTAAGGATTGATGTCGGAAAAGCAAAGTCTGTCCGCAGTGTCAGGGGAACAATAGTCAGGAAACAAGGGACAAATGTCTGGGT
>CAZHJN010000091.1:0-3009 GCA_964532995.1 uncultured bacterium | reverse complement strand
TCAATTTTGCAAAAATTAAAGGTATCGTTATAAAAAGGAGAAAAAAATGAGAAATGATTACAGACATATGATGATAGACCACTTCATCTCAAAAATGAAAAATATGGATCAGGAAAGAAAGCTAATGTTGAAAAAAATAAAATCCAGAAAGGCGGCTCTCGCATATAAGGAAAGAGTTGGAAAAGTGATAAAGAAAGCTTTTTCTCCATCGCCGGAGAAGACTCCCTTAAATTCAAAAACCACCGGAATAATCAGGCGAAAAGGTTATAGAATTGAAAAGATTATTTTTGAAAGCAGACCAAAGTGTTTGGTTACAGCAAACCTTTACATACCTGAAAAATTTGATCCACCATTTCCGGCAGTGATTGGGACCTGCGGCCATTCAATGGATGGTAAAGGAGAACCCAAATACCAGGAATTTTCTCAAAGACTTGTTCATAATGGCTTTATGGTTTTGATATATGATCCATTCAATCAGGGAGAAAGAGACCAGTATACAGTATTACCCAAAAATTCTATTTTAAGACGCGGCTGCTGCGCGGCTCATAATATGATGGGTAAACAGCTTCAACTGGTTGATGAATTCTTTGGAGCGTGGCGATTGTGGGATGGAATAAGAGCGCTTGATTATCTCTGTGAACGAGAGGAAGTGGATAAAAGTTTTCTCGGGGTCACCGGCAATTCCGGCGGAGGAACAATGACAACCTGGTTATGGCCGAATGAAACAAGATTTACAGCCGCAGCACCCAGCTGTTTTATAACACCCTTCAGATATAATCTGGAAAACGAATTGCCGCAGGACATTGAACAGTGCCCTCCGGGCATACTGAAAAACCATGTTGAAATCGCTGACTTCTTCATAGCAAGATGCCCTGATCCTGTTATATTGCTGGGTCAGAACTATGATTATTTTGATATCAGAGGATTCAAAGAAATATGCGATGAGGTAAAAAAATTCTATGAAATTTTTGATGCTGAGGAAAACTTTGCTTATTTTATTGGAAATAATACACATGGGTACTATCCGGATGCTCAAAGAGCAATGGTGAAATTTTTCTGTAAAATTGCAAAGAAAAAACTGGTGAACGATGACCCGGAAATTCACATAGAAAAGCCAGAAACGCTTTTTGCTACAAAACATGGTAATGTCATAAAAGAAGGTTCAAAACCCATTTATAAGTTTATAGCAAAAAGAGCGCAGGAGTTAGAAAATTCAAGAGTGAAAAGAAGCAAGCACAATATAGAGGAGGAAATAAGAAAACTTTTGAAGATTCCTCAGGTGGAAATTCCACACTACAGGGTTTTAAGGCCGGACAGAGTAAAAAATATCAATATTTCAAGATACGCAATTGAAACAGAACCAGACATCCTGGCAATTTTGAAGCCTGTATCGCCCGCACATCTTTATAACCTTGAACCTGAAGAAAAAATTAACCTTGTTCTTCCTGATTACTCATCTGAAGACGAAATAAAAGAAAAAAGAGATTTTTTACCACCATTACCTGAATATTTTCTTGATGTCAGAGGTACCGGAGAATCAATGCCAGAAGAAACAAAATACTTTTTCAGACCATACGGCTATGATTTTATGATGGATGTTTTCCATCTGATGTTTGACGAAACCTATCTGGGAAAACGGATCTATGATGTTTTAACTTCTATAGAATTACTGAAATCAAAGGGATGTAAGGAAATTGTGCTCTATGGAAACAGACAGGGCGCAATTATCGGTCTTTTTGTTTCTTTCTTCTGCGCTGATGTAAAAAAGGTATTCCTGAAAAATTTACCAGAATCATTTAAGAAGATGGCAGCTGCGGTGTCAAACAATCTGCCATCGGTTAATTTTCCAAAAGGGATTTTGAAAATCACAGACATACCTGAGATGCTGGAGATAATAAAAAAGGAAAAAGAAGTTATAACTCTCTGAATCTTTTCTCATTCAGGCTTCCACAAATCCTGCTGGGCTATTCCGGCTGAATCAAGCATCTTTTCAGCCTTTTCAAAATCTAAATCGTATTTTTGATGGCAATCAGAACCGATGGCAAATTTTATTTTTTTTGACTTGAGAAAAGACAGATAATCAAGATACTGGAATTTAAACTTTTCAGGATAGGATGGATGAAGAATAATCGCATGAAGGTTAATTTCAACAACCTTTTTATTTCTCACAATTGCTTCAGCAAACTCCTCATGCATGCTCTGCGGTACCACAGTGAAATCATTGAACCATGGTTCATATTTTTCAACATATTTCCCCCAGTATTTAGCATGGAACCACCATGGATGGGCAACAATTGTGATAAGAGGATGCTCTGCCAGAAACATATTCTGCCTGTGGTAGTCCCTTATCAATGATTCTCTTTCCCAGGGAACATATAAAGGCCAGTGTGTACCACCAATAACATACTCAATGTCCAGATTTTCTATTTCCTTTTCTGTTATATCCACTGTCATATCGCACCAGGCTGGTCCGCCCTCCCGAATACCATAAATATACCCGTCGTAACCACCTTTTTTAATCTGCTCTATTTCCCAGACAGATACACAGCTTACCTCAATTCCAAAATGGAAACCCTCTACCCTGTTTTCAAGATACTCTTTTCTTGACCTTATTATATCAGGCAAGTTTATTCCTGTATTAAGGTGGTCTGTCACACCAAAACCGATAACACCCTTTTTATGACAAGCATCTATTATTTCAGCCATCGTCATTGAGGCTGAATCACATGAATTATGAGAATGAATATGCCAGTCAGAATCTATCTTCATAAGTCCATTACCCCTCAACTTTTTATTGATTTTAACACAGAGTAGCTGTTGAGAAAAACCGGCAAAAAAGGTAAAATTTATTGAAAGCGAGGATGGCGGAACTGGCAGACGCGCTGGACTTAGGATCCAGTGCCGCAAGGCATGGGGGTTCAAATCCCCCTCCTCGCATCGCACTCTCCATTGATGGGATTTGAACTGGAGCGAAGTTAAGGAATTGCGAGCAGGCACAGCAATTCCAGC
>CAZHJN010000090.1:0-3309 GCA_964532995.1 uncultured bacterium | reverse complement strand
TTATGATGGCTGGATCAAACTTTGGTTTTCTGTCATATGTGTAAAGACCATTGACCTCCTGTTCAACATCATAAAGCTGGGTATAGCAGAAACCGCAAATTTTTGGATGATCAAGAAGTATCTCTGTAAGTTTTCTGTATCTTGTGAGAAATTCCTGCTTTGTTCTGGGTCTTAAGCCGTATCCCCAGCCATGGCCTGTATCTTTCTCCTGCCACCATATTCCGCCGTACTCACTGACCCAGTACGGCTGACCGCTGTACCTCACATCAACATCAGGATGATTCTGCCACACGGTATCTCCTGTTTTGAATGGTTCAAAATCCGCTGCAAATTGTTCAGGGTCCTGCTTGTAATTGTGACAGTCATAGATGTCTGTTTCAACATGGATATAACCGCTTGTGTCAATAACAGGCCTTATGGGATCAGATTTTTTTGAAATTCTATAGATTCTTCTCACAAGTTCATTGTCCTGAGGCAGGTGTGTTTCATTCAGAGGACACCAGCCGATTATTGATGGATGGTTAAAATCCCTGTTTATTACGTCTGTCCATTCATCCATCAGTACTGAGGCTGCTTCATGGCTTACCCTCTGTTTTATTCCCCAGTTTGGATATTCATCCCAGACCAGATACCCAAGCCTGTCTGCATGGTATAAGAAAATGGGTTCAAAAACCTTTTGATGAAGCCTTGCTCCATTGAATCCCATCTGTTTTGAAATGTTTATGTCATTGATTAAAGCCTGTTCTGCTGGTGCTGTGTAAATTCCATCAGGATAATATCCCTGGTCCAGAACCATTCTCATAAAAATGGGCCTGCCATTGAAAAAAATCCTGTTTCCTTTTATCTCAATTTTTCTGAAACCAAAATAAGAATGAATTTCATCCTGCTTTTGCCCATCAGAGTAAAGAGAAATTCTGACATCATAAAGGAATGGATTTTCAGGACTCCACGGAATAAAGTTCTTTATCGTGCATGTCGCAAATAGAAGGTTGTTGCCGGTTGTTGATGTTTTGCATATCAGCTCATTTTCTGCCTGGATTTCTATGTTCAATTTGCCTGTTCCTTCAATTTCAACCATAAACAGGACCTGTCCAGTATCAAAATCAGGGTATATTCTGAAATGTCTTATATAGTTTTTCCCTGTTGCCTCAAGATAAACGGTCTGCCAGATTCCTGTGACCCTTGTGTAATAGCATCCATGGGAATGGTATTTCTGCGATTGTTTACCGCTTGGTTGCAAAAAAGATCTGTTGTCATCATATGCATTAACAACAAGGGTGTTTTCTCTGGCAAGAAATGGCGTGATTTCAAATCTGAATGGCGTGTATCCGCCGGTATGATGACTGATTTTTTCCCCGTTTAACCATACAGCCGTTGAAAAATCAGCTGCCCCAAAATTCAGAAAAATTCTTGATTTTTTCCATGATTCTGGAATTTTAAGTTTCTTTTTATACCATACAGAAACCATAAAATCAGTGTTTCCAATGCCTGAAAGCCTGCTTTCAGGTGGAAATGGTACAAGGATTTTTTCACTGAATTTTCTTTCCGGATTATAAAATTTTCGTTCCATGCCTGTATTTGATAAATCCGGTTCAAAATCCCATGTACCATTCAGATTGAGCCAGACTTTTCTGAAAAAATCAGGTCTTGGATGTTCAGGTCTTGGCATTTTTTCCATCACAGCCTCCATTCAAAAGAAAATATCTCTCCTCTGTAGAGTTCAAAGGAAAGGTACACTGGTTTTTCAGGAGGAATTTCATAAATTTTTTTATTCTTAAAAACAACAGGCGCCCTTAAATGATTTCCTGTTACTGGAATGCAATCATCAAAGTCAAAACCAGAAACAGGTTTATGTGAATCCTTATCCATAATTGCTGCTCTAACATATCCATGCGGACAGTTGATATTAACATAAAATGTTGGCTTCTCAGGATTTACATATAGCGGTTCAACCCCGGTTGCATCAGGGTCCATAGAAAACCTTCCCCTGTGAGTTGCATACAAACTTGCATATCTGTCTCTCGGAATTCTTGCAAGTCCAATGAAATAGGAGTTGTCCTGTTCTTCAAGCGTGATATCCTCTCTGAATCTGAAATTGACATCTATGCACCAGCCATGCATGAAAGGCGTACCCGAATAATAAAGAAGAACATCGTCATCTTTTTCCAGCAGATTGAGTCCCGGGCAGATGAAACCTGAATCAAATTCTCCAGGGTTACCCAGTTCAAGTAGCGGTGGCCTTCCAGCAGGGTATCTCCAGTTGAATGCATTGTGGGAATAAGCCAGTCGCAGGTAAGAAAAACCTGATGGGTTCTGCCCGAAATTGTTGCGAAGCGGAAGTCCGATGCAGAAGACATTTTGCACAGCAATATAAAGGTCTCCAACCCTGTGGAGTGTTACTCCGTAGAAATCAGTTATCAGAAAACCTCTCTGCCTTGCGATCATGTCGTCATAGTCATCAGCAACAAAGCACTCATTCCATTTCAATGCTCCATTATAACCAATCCAGTTCTCGCCGTCTTTACTTTCAAGACCTATAAAGGAGCGCCTTGCAAACATATTGTGCATCAATCCGACTTTCTGATACAAAAGATACCTGTTTGATTGAAAATCAGTGAAAATATCTCCGCAATCACCGTGAGTGGTAATTTTTTTAATTCTCTGCCATTGAAAGCCGTCATTTGAACCAAAGAGAATTGTTCCTCTTTCGTCAATTGCTCCACACTTATCGGTGATCCCTGGTTCTGGTTTACTTATCTGGATTACAATTGAATAGTATCTGTATCTGCTTCCAGGGAGCCCTCTTGCTATTCCCTGAATCGCACCTGGAAGCCCGAGAAGATTGTTGCCTGGCCAGATGTCCTGCGCTGTAATCTTCAGATCGGGTTTTTTCCACACAATCCCATCAGTGCTTTCAGCGTATGCGGTATAAAAATGGTCTGGATTTTCAGAATAACCTTTCGCTGATGGCTGAACACAATACCACATTCTGTAAATGCCATCTTCGTAAAGGACAGTTGGATATTCGGAGCATCTTGCGTCCCACTGGGTACCTGTTGTTCCTGGTGCCTCAATCTGTACCTTTTCCGCCTCTGGGAATCTTTGAACAATGCTTGTGTCCCAGTCACTCAGACAATCAAGATCAAGAAAACTATGCCTTATGCCTTTGCTCTTCATCTCCGCCTCCTTTTAAGCGGATTATTTCCTGGTTAATTATACTACATTGCTTCCACCTGCTTGCACCTTCATCGGAATACACATGAATCGAGAGTCTATGCGCCCCCTTACAAAAAGGGAAATCTTTTTCTC
>CAZHJN010000089.1:0-3329 GCA_964532995.1 uncultured bacterium | reverse complement strand
CTTCGCTCCATTCAAATCCCTTTTCAAGAACAAAAAAAGTGGAGGATAAGGGATTTGAACCCTTGACACCCAGACTGCCAGCCTGGTGCTCTCCCAGCTGAGCTAATCCCCCATTATCACTATTATATAAGAAAATGCTGGAAATATCAACAGCACAGATAAAGATAATTTTTGGAATGGATATCTTTTATGCTGTCTATCCATTGTTTATTAAAACAGGGTTCTGATCTCAATTTCAAATTTATTTGATTATCCTGTAAAATAATAACAAATTTATAACACAAAAACAGGGAGATATTATGGGAAGATTAGCATGCCTTGGGATTCTTGTCGGTGATTTTGTTGCTCGTCCTGTTGTTAAAATGCCTGAAAGGGGAAAGCTGACTCTTGTTGATACATGCGAGCTTCATATTGGTGGATGTGCCTCAAACACAGGAGTGGTCGCGAGAAAACTTGGTTCTGATGTAAGCGTTATTGGAAAAATTGGAGATGATGCGCTTGGTGAGTTTGTACTGAATGCTTTGAAAAAATCCCAGATCAATGTGGAGATGGTAAGGATTGAAAAAGGAATAACAACATCCGGAACAGCAGTGCTTGTTTTCCCTGATGGTGAACGCTCATTTCTGCATTCCATTGGTGCAAACAGCAAGTTTTCTGTTGGAGATATTGATTTTGAATATCTGAAGAGCTTTCAGATTGTTCATGTTGCTGGAATATTCCTGATGCCTGGTCTTGAAGGTGAAAATTTGAAGGTACTTGCAGAAAAGACAAAGGCTATTGGAAAAATTCTGTCTTTTGACACTGCCTGGGATTCAACTGGAAGATGGCTCCCCGTAATAAAAGATTCTCTTAAGTATGTTGACTATTTCTTCACAAGCTTAGAAGAAGCAAAAATGCTTTCAGGTAAAGATGATTATAGAGAAATGGCTGAGTTTTTCCTTGGACTTGGAGTCAAAAATGTCTGTCTTAAGATGGGACCAGAAGGTTCTTACGTGACTGATGGAAGTAAGAGCAGGTTTTATCCAGCATTGAAGGTTGATGCCATTGATTCAACGGGAGCAGGAGATGCCTATGTGGCTGGTTTTCTGACAGGACTTCTGAAAGGATATGACTTACTTAAAGCAGGCGTGCTTGCAAACACTGTGGGCGCAATGAGCGTTACTGCGGTTGGTGCAACAAGCGGCATTGTTGACTGGGATGCTCTTGGTTTGTTTGCGAAAAAATACAATGTTGAAATTTGAAAAATTTTTGATACCTGTTTTCCTTTTTTCTCTTGCGATTGTTCTGCATGCGCAGGATATCATATGCACATCTCAAAATGTATATACAGAATTGTCTGATGCCGGTAATCCGTTAAAAACTGTTTTCGAAGGAAATGTGAGAGTTACCATCAGAGACATTGTTATTGAGTGTGAAAGAGCCATTTTTGACCACACCAAAAACACCCTGGAAATAGATCAAGCAGCACGATTTTCCCAGAAGGATTTTTCAATTTCATCAGAATATCTTTCCTACGATTTTGAAACAGAAACAGGAGAATTCATTGATGGAAGATTTTTCTATGCTCCTTTTTATGGCAGGGCAGATCTTGTCAGAAAAGAAACAGATGTGATCTTCCTTGATACATGTATTCTTACAACCTGTGACAGGGAACAACCGCACTATCGTCTTTCCAGTAAAAAGATTGAGTTAACCGGCGAGAAACTTGTTATAAGAGATCTCAAACTTTATTTTGGAAGTGTGCCTGTTTTTTATTTCCCACGATATTCATACAATCTGAAAACAAAAAAACCATTCTTTGTTATGTCTGTGGGATATAAAACAGAACTTGGAAACGGTATTTCTTTAATCTTTAATAACACAATGAAAGGTAAGAAAATTGATTTTCAGGAAAGACTTGACATCGGATTACAGGGACTTGGTTTTGGTTTTAATGCTCAGGATTCAACTGTTTCTGAAACCGGTTATTCGGCAAATAAATTTCAGTCATATGCGTTCAGGAGATACGGAAATTATGAAACATCGTATGGCTTTAACTATGAGTTTCAGAAAGAATTTGTGAACCATCAAAATGTTATTGTTGACTGGAGATGGATTAAGGACAATAAGTTTTTCAGAAGACTCCTTTATGATTTATATCTTGAAAAAAGTGCAAATCCAAATTATTTTTCCTATTCAAAACCGTTTGGTGAGGGTTTTTTTGCGGTTCGACTTGCTGACAGCGCAGGAGAAGATCTTCTCTCTCCTTCAAGGATTCCTGAGATTGAATTTTCTTTTCCTTATGTGAACATTGGAAGATTTCCTGGCAGTTTTGATATCGTACCGACAAGATTTGTTGATAATAAAGGGAATGAATATACCCGCATTGTTGCTGATGCAAGATTGGATATGCCACTGTCCGCAGGTTATGCAAAGATTGTTCCTTTTATGAAATTAAAAAATGTATTATACCTGCGGGAAAACGATGATCTTAACAATTTTGTTTTTTCACCCGGAATAAATATCCAGTTTCTCACAAGGAAAAACACTGGAAACAGAGTTATTTATTTTTCTCCTTCTATTTCTGTTTTCTCAGATTTTCCATCAAAAAAATTCTCGGATTTTTCTGTTGATTCTCATGACAGTAATCCAGACGGAATATTCTCAAGTTTGAACCTTGTGTGGGATTTCTGGCATGATGAAACCCGCACAGGTAATATCACATTTCTGAATTTTTATGACGCGAGCAGGACGAGATTTTCGGATAGCATACTTATGTGGAATTATAATCTGGGAAAGAGATGGACCTTCTATGGACAGGAAAGATTCAATTTTTCAAAAGGTGGCATGAAAGAAATGAACAACACAGTTTTGTTTAGGGGAAAAGATATTGAGGTAGGATTGGGTAACAGTTTTTTGACAGGCCAGTTTGATGGTATTTCTGCAACATTGAATAAAAGACAGGGTGACTGGGAATACGGGTTTTATCTCAATTATGATATTAAAAAGGATAAGTTTACACACCAGAGATTTTATATCCAGAAGAAAATTCATTGCCTGATTGCCAGGATTATGTATTCAAAAACATCAACAACATCCATAGGAATACTCATTATTCCATCAGCGTTTGCTTCGAAAAATCTGTAAGAAATAAAATCTCCCCCAATCTCTCCTTTATCCTTTCATATTTCCCCCTTTCTTAAAGGGGGACCAAGGGGGATTTTTCTTCCGCCCCCTTTCTATCCTTTTGCCATTCCCCCTTTCCTAAAGGGGGACCAAGGGGGATTTTTCTTCCTCCCCCTTTTTCATCCTTTTGCCATTCCCCCTTTCCTAAAGGGGGATTAAGGGGG
>CAZHJN010000088.1:0-3447 GCA_964532995.1 uncultured bacterium | reverse complement strand
TGCGGGGTGGAGCAGTGGTAGCTCGCCGGGCCCATAACCCGGAGGTCGGCCGTTCAAATCGGTCCCCCGCAACTAAAGAATTGAAGGGTTCAGTATTGATGCTGAGCAAGCGCAGGTTATACAGGCGGGGGGGGTTTTTTGAAAACTTTAAAATGGAGACACTGAGCCCATGAAAGCTGGTAAACCAAAGCATCTGGTTTTTGATTTCGGGACATCCCACATAAGAGCTATTGAAGTAGTCCCGGGTAGAAATAATAAGAAATTTGGAATCAGTTTTTACCAGCAATATGATGCACCCGCATTTCCCTATGATGCAAGAATCCCTGTTTTAAGAACAGAAGGCAAGGAGTTTGCCAGATCTATTCAGGCAAAGAGAGCAGCTGTTTCCCTTCCTGGAAGAGGTATTCTTGTAAGGGTTATTACTGTACCAAAGGTTCCTTTGGGAAAACTCCGCGATATACTGAAATTTGAAATTCAACAACAGATTCCTTTCCCGATTGAGGTTGTTACGTGGTCCTATCAGATTATTGCAGAAACTGAGAAGAGTTTTCAGGTACTGTTGTGCGCTGCGAAAAAGGACCTCATAAGTGAATATATTGCACACCTTATGCCATTTGGACTGGTGCTTGAGACTTTTGATACTGATTTCTTTGCCATGTATAATCTTTATCGTATTTCTTCCCTGTATGATTCTCAGGAGTGTCAGGCAATACTTGACCTTGGAGCTCAGTCAGCAAACCTCATCATTAACCATCAGGACAGGATTCTTATGAGGTCCCTTACAACGGCAGGGGATAGCATTTCAACCACACTTGCGGATTCTCAAAAGATTGAGTTTTCTGAGGCAGAAAAAATCAAGATTGAACAGGGTATGAAATCTCCTGCTCTTGCTTCCATAATGGATTCTCTAAATACTGAAATCCAGAATTCTATAGACTACTGGCGTTTTACATTAAAAGGTCCTGAATTGAATAGATTTTTGATCTGTGGTGGTATGGCAAAGATGATTGGATTGAGGGAATATCTTGAGCAGAAACTGAGGGTTCCGGTTGCACCACTTAATCCTCTTGATTTTTGTGATGTTGATCCTGATTACGAAGAAATTCTTGCAGACAGAGGTCCTGAGATAGTTGTTGCTTGTGGTATTGCTCTTAAAACACTGAACAAAGCAGTTATAGACATTGATATGCTGCCGGTTGAAATTTTAAGAATGCGGGAATTCGCTGAAAACAGACCATACATATTTTTCTCAACGATTATGGCAATACTTTTGACTTTAACCCCGCTTTTCTTTTTGCAAATAGAAAAAACCGCATGCGAGAATTACAGAATGGAACTTGGAACTGCTTTGAAAGAATATGAGCAATTCAAACCGCAGGTTGAATCCCTTCAGAAAAATATCAATGACATCAAAGGAAAACTCGGAGTCGTTCAGGGACTGTTTGACAAGAAAGTTCTATGGCTGGCAAGGATAATGGAAATAGGTAATTCTCTTCCAAGCAGCAGGATTTATCTCAACAATATTTATCCGTCAGGTGCTCAAATATCTCAGGTTGCAGCTGCTCCAGCGCCAGAGGCTCAACCGCCAGGGCCGGTTCCTGCACCACCCGGACCTGGTCCTGCACCTGTGCCACCGGGAGCACCAGAGGCGCCACCTCCTGCCCCTGCACCTGAGCCTGCACCCGCTCCGGCACCTGCATCGGCTGCTCCTGCCGGTCCGCCATCTGCGTTACCTGAAAACATAAGTGTGTTGACCCTTGAAGGAGAGGTTGTTGCCACGGATATCCGAAGTGCATTTTCTGACCTGAAGTTTTTCGTTCAGAGGCTTTCCAGCCTTGAGTTTTTTTCAGAGACTGTTATCAATTCATGTGAGCTTGACCGTGAAACCGGAAAACTCAAATTCCTTTTAACGGCTAAGATGAAATGAAAAAAGTTCTTGGGTTTTTGAAAAAGAATCTTGTTTTTGTTTTTCTTGTGATTGTTCTTGGAATTCTTGGATTTGGATTCAATCTTATAAACAAAACAAGACAGGAGCTTAAGAAGGTTGAGGAAGATATTAAGGCAAAGCATGAGGAAATAAGAAAGTACCAGACACAAAAAGAACTTGCACCTTCTCCAGAGCTTGTTAATAAGCTGCAAAAACAGTACACAGTGATTGCGGCTCAGTTCAATTCGATGCTGAATCGTTTTTCCACAACCTATCCTGTGCCGCCGGAGTTTAAGGTTTTTCCGAATGTGGAATTCAAAGAATTTCTTTTTGAGACAAATGATTTACTGGCAAAGAAAGCCAGGAGAAGCAATGTTATTATTCCTTCCTCATTCGGTTTTCAGGAAACAGGATTTCCTTCACCGGACCAGATACCTCTTTTCTCTTTGCAGATAACAGTTATCAAACATATACTTGATCTGTTGATTGATTCCGGAATAAGTGTTGTTAATTCTGTGGTTCCCGGTGTTCCTTCAACGGTTGCTTTCTACAGGGTACTTCCACTTGATGTCTCAATTACAGGTACAAGTGTTGAGATTGTGAGGTTTCTTAAATATCTGAACAATCCTTCCTCTTTTTTCACTGTTGAAAATTTTGCGGTAACAAAGAGGGGGTCAGGTCTATTTCAGGGGAATTTCAAGATAAATGCGATTATGATAGAAAAGGCTGCAGCTGTTCCTGAAAGTGTAGCTGTTGCAAAAGCGGCTGGACCACAGACGCCATCAGATGTTCAGTCCCAGCCAGCAGGGCAGATCCCTGCTCAACCGGTTCCCGCTAAATAGGGCATACAATGAGAAAAGATTTTATTAGCAACTGGAAACGTTTGAGCAGAAAAGAAAGAAAAAAACTCATCTGTGAGTTTATCGCCCAAAAGAAACATGATAAAACAGCCACAGTGAGTTCTGCAAAGAAACAGGTCAGAAGTACCCGTAAAATAAGCCCGCCAGTTTTGAGGCGTCCTAAAATGGTCAGAGTAAAAAGTTCGGCTCTGGCTTTTGGTTTTGCGTCTTCAGCAGATCCAGCAGGCGGAAACGACGACATTTCAAATTCATCCGATGACAGAGATGTCTCAAACCCGCAGGGTATTTCCGGGAAGCAACCAGACAGGAAACCAATCTTGAATTTCAGAAAACCTTCCGGTAGGTCCAGAAACAGAGACTCCCAGATCAAAAGGCAGCAGCGGAAGCAGAAGCTGCTTGATTTCATAAAGCAGGTTAAGAGTGCTGGGGAATTGGAGGAGATTCGTAGGAGGGAGAAGAGGGAATCCGAGCGTAAACTGAGGGAAGAAGCCAGGAAGCAGGCTGCGATAAAGGCAGAGGCAGCCAGGGTGGCTAGACTTGAAGCTGAAAAAGCCCGCAGGCAGAAGCTGTTGCGGGAGAAGATAGAGAAGGCGCAGGAGAAGAAAGAGAAAGAGCAGTTAAGGAAAAGGGAGATAGAGCAGACCAAATTACAGGCGCAGC
>CAZHJN010000087.1:0-3624 GCA_964532995.1 uncultured bacterium | reverse complement strand
GCAATCACAAATCCTGGCAACTCGGAATTCATTTTTCGTCTACCAGAATCTTAACATAATTGCAGACAAAAGACTCTCTCAACTTCTTCACTCCCAAAGGCCTGAAAAGCATAAAAAGAGCTTCCTGAAAAATTCACAAGCCAACGGAACGCATTAGTCCCCCTCTTTTTCAGCATTCCTATTTTAAGCTTTTCCCTCTTCGAGGTCGGCCTCTTTCTCTTATATCACCTATTCTGTTATTTTGCCCCTGATTGTTGAGGGCAAAATAAACCCTCGTAAACCAGTGAAAGGAGGTTAAGCAAATATATGGAAAATGACAGAAAAGCAATACAGAACAAGAAAGAAATGGGATTGGAAAGTAATCATTGAATATGTGCCTTATCCTGACGAGAGAACAAAACGAAGATGTTATGAGCATTTTGCAGGCAGCATTGTCAATCAGATAATGAACAGACAGAAGTTAATGCAGCAGAATCAGTACAAGGGGATTGAACAGAAGATAAAATAAAATGGATTCAGAATATTATCTCAATCTGTTCAAGGCTTTGTTAATCAAAACCCAGAATTTGACAGGAATTGAAAGAGACAAGGCAATTTCTATCGCTCTTGCTGTCCTGCACGAAACAAACAAGGACAGAAGAGTTGCGGAAATGAAAAAAGACAGGGAAAACCAGAGGCAGGAGCCTGCAACAGCAAGGCAGATTGCCTATCTCAAAACCCTTGGCTTGGAGCCTGAAAACGGCATGACAAAACAGGACGCGATGAAGGCAATCAGTGAATGTTTGAAAAGGTAGAAGAACTAACAAACTAAACAATTTAATTTTTTGTGCCGGAAGAAATCTTCCGGCCTTTTTTATTCATTTCAAACCCCCTCCATACATCAACCGGAAATCTGCCATAGTGCTGACACCATTGCATTGTTTCAATCCTTTTATTTTTTCTTTATCATTGATTACGCCTATTTTGGCGTCTCAGTAAATTTTTCCCCTTCAGGTCATCTTACAAATCCGAGGTTGTGCTCTGGATTTATTCGCTTAAAATTTTATCTATCCGCCAAAATCATTCCGGCTACAATGAACAGAAAAAAATCACACAGGGAATTGAAAACAGAATGTTTGCTGTCAGCCCTTCCTCATATTCAATATGTGAAAGGAGGTGAGAGAAAATGAATAATGAAAATTTGCTTCACGAGTTAAAACACTTTCGCGGAACAGAAAACTATTACACTTCAACATTCAGAAAATTGCTTTTGACTGATGGAGTGCATTTCCTGCGAGAAAAGGCAAATTGCTACTGGCTTATAGACATTGTTGAAAGTGTCCAGCATTTTGAGAAAATAAAGGATAATGCATCTTTCATTGTATGGAAGATAGAAAAACAGGACACAGACAAAGCGACAGTAACTGCATGGGATGATACTCCCCATAAAAGCAAGCTGTTGTATAAGCAGGAACTGGTTTATACAGATTTTCCTTTAAAGGAATTTGAGTTTTACCAGTGCGGCAATGTTTTGCTGTTAAAGTCCGAGTATTAAGTATTCGGAATTATTTTTTATTTTTATTTTTTTATTAAAAGAATTAAATCATACGGAGGTTAAAAAAATGTTGATACAGGAACAAATACTGGAATGGTTCCATACTGAAGATTACCAGGGCAGGAAAGCAGTCATAAAAGAGCTTAAGTCTCTTCTTAAGAACTTGGAAGATGAATTAGCAAATACCTGTTCGCAATGCCTGGAGTGTTTTGAAGATTGTGATTGTGCACAAAAAGAATAAACCAGAGCGAAAGGAATACGACTTTTTCAGAAATCCGAAAAGTTTATAAAGTAGGTTTTCCTACTTCTTGCATGATGGAGAAAATCGTCAGGGTTGGGGAAAAAGGACAGATAACAATTCCAAAGGAAGCAAGGGAAAAATGGCTCATTAATGCAGGGGATAATGCAAAGATTGTTGTGATGCCTTCAGGTGTGATCAGTGTCAGAATCCTGAAAAAAGAGCAGCCTGAGGACAGACTTGTGAATTTCCTTAATAAAATGCCGGGGATTGATGCTGAAAAAGCGTGGAAGGAGGTTGAAAAACAGCGAGAAAAGGAAAGATGAAATTTATGATAGATGCTTATGAAGTTCCGGAAGAGATTGAGGCTGAAAGTCTGGATGAAGCTGAAAAAATCGTAATGAGAAACATAGCCATAATGGAAGCAGAGGATGAGCAAGCAGTAACTGAGGTTTAAGATGAGATATTGCGCTGACACATGGTTCCTTTTGCAGTTGTTTGACAAATCAGCAAAAGCCATACAAATCATAGAGAATGTAAAATATGGCAAGGATTTTCTGGTGATTCCTTCTGTGTGTATTGTGGAGACATCCAGGGAACTGGCAAGGAGAGGTATAACCCAGAAAAACATTGATGGCTATCTTGATAATCTTGAAGTATGCAGGAAAATTGAGTTCATATACATTGACAGGGATATTGCAAGAGAGGCTGCAAAAATGTCAAATTCGCATAATCTACCTTTGGTTGATGCAGTTATCGCCTCAACAGCAAAACTTCTTTCCTGTATTATCCTGAGTGCTGACGGACATATCAGATTGTTACACAGAAAATATGTGGATGTGATAAGCTGGTAATCATAAGAACTTTCAGTGGAAAATCCTCTTCTCTTTTTCCAAACCAAAAAGTTCCCGGACATAATCATTCGGGAAAACATGCTCCCTCTTGCAGCGTGGTGTTTCATTAACCATTTCTTGTACAGGCTCAATCTCAAAAATTCCATGTGCTTCAATATGCGATGCAAGCATGAATTTATATTCAAATGTCATCTGATTTATGTAGCTTGTCATGCTTTTATTCCTGTTCTGTTCAAGAGAGAAGTCAAGGAATTTAAGGGTTTCATCTGTCGCCTTGTCAGCAGGGATTTTCAGTCTTAATAATTCCCTGAAGAGAGCCTGTTGGAATCTCTGTGTGAGTTTTTCTTTTGGTTTGAAAGGGATGAAGATGGTGAGAAGGATTTTGTCGTTTACGAACAGGACGAACCTGATTCGCGCAAATATGACAAGATGTGCTGTCCAGTCTCCAAGGATGGATGTATCAGGTTTGTTGTCTGGTGCTGGAAATATTTTTTCGGCATTTTTTCCAAGAGCCTTAATAAGTTTCTGTGTACATTTGAGGAGAGGCATGAATTTAATATAGTTTTTTCCATCTGGTTTGTCAAAAAGTTTTGATATATTCAATTCTATATTTTCTTTTCTAAAAATTGATAAAATATTTCCCAGATTTCTTGAATAGCCTGTTTAGTTCTTTGAAAATAAAATTCACATTGTGCTGGAACATCATGCGCGGGATATTGAAAATCATCCCGTGTGTACCTTTCTTCTCGGTTATGGACTTTTATAACTTTACTGAATGGTAAATTTGCTTTAAGAAGAGAAAGTTTCATAGGATTTATGCTTGAGATACCTGTTGGAAGTATGCTTCGATGAGCAAGCCGGTTTCGATATTCATTTATCTCAGTATACCAATCTTCTCTTTTGATTTGCTGTATCTTATCTTTGAATGATTGTGGTATTTTAGTGTCAATGGGCACCTTAAATGCACCATCTAATGGGCACTGATAGTGCACCATTTT
>CAZHJN010000086.1:0-4093 GCA_964532995.1 uncultured bacterium | reverse complement strand
TTTTTTCTTAAAATTCACCCAAGTATCTGATTATAGATTTGACTGGAACCATAACATAGGTATAAAATAATGATTGATAAACAGCAAAATCCAACAAAAGGAGGTGAGAACAATGAAAAAAGGATTTACTTTAATTGAGCTTCTTGTGGTAATAGCAATTATAGCAATTCTTGCTGCGATGCTTCTTCCGGTTCTTGGCAAAGCAAGGGAAAGGGCTAAAATGGCAACATGCATTAATAACCTGAAACAGATTTCTCTTGCAATAAAGATGTATGCTGAAGACTATGATATCCCAAGAATACCCGGACAGGTTACACGTACAGGCAGTATTAGAAACTCCTGGTATGAAGCTCTGTATGATCTGGGTTATATTAAAAACTGGGGTGTGTTTAAGTGTCCGTCTGATACAAGAAAAATTGATTTCCGCAGAGAGGGCCTTTCAGCAAACTGGAGAGCAGTTTCTTATGTTATGAATCATCAGATATCATCTGGCAGCGACTACACATATAATGTTGCGAATCCTGATTTTGAGGGCACGATGTACATCCGTTGTTCAATGAACCTTGGACCAACCTATCAATCCTGGGGTACTGACTGTCCGATTTACTACTGGTACAATAATGTAAAAGGTGGAGGAGAAAATGGTAAGGGTTTTTCTCATGATGGAATGGTACCAACCATTTTCGCAGACCTTCATGTCGGTGTTTTACCTTTCAAGGTTCTCTTTAACTCAGGAAGCGCAAGCAAGTACGGATGGGGACCGTGGTCTCTCACGAAAGGTGATTAAGATCATTAAGAGAGGAGGTGAAAAAACACGATGAAAACAAAAGGATTTACTCTCATCGAGCTTCTTGTGGTAATAGCAATTATCGCAATACTTGCTGCAATGCTTCTGCCAGTATTAACAAGGGCCAGACAGCAGGCCAAGATGTCAACCTGTCTTGCAAATTTAAAGCAGATAGGGCTTGCGGTCCACATGTATCTTCAGGATAATAATGAATACTGGTACCCAACCTGCAGAGGTTTTACCGCAGCAGATGATGGGTCAGTGGGAACTGAGTTCAACTGGGGATATACTCAAGCTCCCTATGGTGGTGGTTCGTGGCTTATGTCTGGTTTTCTTGACACAATGCTTCAACTCGGGTACCTCAAAGGAAGCATTACATGGAGAGATAAAGCTGGTTTTAAAACATTTGGTGGAGTCACAAATAAATTCTATGCTCTTTCATCAGGGCAGGTAAATTGTCCGTGTATAGACAACAACGAAAGGTGGTTCAAGTCTGGTTATAGCGGTCAGATTGATTATGGATACAACAGGAACCTTCCCCTGTACGCGAGAAAACTGGCAAGGGTAACAAAACCAGCAGAAACAGCATTGTTTTTTGAATCAATCTTTGCAGAGAATCCCATTGCAGAGGATCCCATTAGTCCCGGATGGTATTTTGAAGTTTGGAGACAGGGTTACTATTATTTGGGTTCCTGCGGAAGACATAACCAGATCAGAATGTGGAATGTGCTTTTCGTGGATGGACATGTAGAAGCATTGACAACTGGTAGCTGGTTACGCTGTGGAAGACCGGGATTTTAGGTTTTAGAAGATAGGAGTATAAAAACGAAACGTAAGAGACTTTTTCTCTTTACTTTTATTCAACTTTCTTTTGTACTTGTTAGTTCCTGTTTTCCAGGCATAACAGATCGACTTCATAAAGATAACTCAAGAAAAGCACCAGTTGTTCACATATCGCGTGACGGTAAAGCCCTTGTGGATATTGTAATACCTGAGACACCCTCTGCGACCATAGAAGATGCTGCCGGTGATCTTGCAAGATGCTTGAATTCAATTACAGGAGCAAACTTTAAGATACTTAAATCCTCAAAGATAATACCAGGGATAATCATTGGCAGACCATCTGATTTCCCTGAACTCGGTCTTGAAAAAACACTGGTTTTCAAAAAAATTGAAGATCGTCAGCACTATATACTTCGCACGACAAAAAAGAACATATTATGTATTGGCGCATCCGAATGGGCAGCAAGCCATGCAGTTTATGATTTGCTTGAACGGATCGGTTGCAGATGGTATTTCCCCGGTGAAAAATGGGAGATTATCCCGGAGAAAAAAACAATAAGTGTCAGGGTTGATGTTGAGGAAAGACCTGATTATTTTATGTTTATCCTTCAGGCTGCAGACGCCTGGAACAGAGGGGATTGGAACAGACGAAATCGCAATCATGCCTCACCTTACATTTTCAATCATCATAACCTTCAAAACATCGCGATTGCTTTCAGGCAGAAAGGTATTCTAAAAGAACATCCTGAATATAATGCATATAATCCAAAGGCAGAAAAAGGAAAAGAAAGAGAACCATCCTACTGGCTCTGCCTTTCAAATCCTGAATTAAGAAAGCTTGTTTGTGATCATGCGCTTGAGTTCTTCAGGAAAAATCCTGATAGAGACAGTATTTCCCTCGAACCAATGGATGGCGATGGCTGGTGCAGATGTGAAGAATGCCAGAAGTACAGTCCAACAGACCTTCTTGTTACACTGTGTAATGAGGTCGCAGAGACACTTGAAAAAGAATTTCCTGAAAAATACATCGGAATACTTTCTTACAATAAACATTCATTTCCTCCGACAATACGCGTTCATAAAAATGTTTATGTGCTTCCAACAACTGCTTTTAATTATAGTGGAAATACCATTGAACAGCAGTTTGAAAAATGGCTTGAAAAAATGGACAATCCGTATATTGGAATGTATGACTACTGGAATGTGCCGATATGGCACTGCGGAAGATTGGGTGCAAAAGGTGGAAGAATATCCTACATGTGCGATATTTTCCCGCGATATCACAAAATAGGACTCAGGGCAATTCAGACTGAAGCAATAGGAGGATGGGCACAGAATGGCCTTGGATATTACATTGCGAATAAATTAGCGTGGAATATTGACACAGATGTTGATAAAGTTATCTCTGACTTCCTGGAGAATGCTTTTGAACAAGCAGCAGAACCAATGAAAGAATTTTACAGACTTATAAACATTGAACCAAAAATTTACTGGAGCAGAGATCTTATCGGCAGGCTTTTCAGGTGTCTGGGAACTGCCAGAGAAAAAACCCAGAATCCACAGGTTACAGCGAGGATTGACGAACTTACAATCTATACAGGTTATCTTGAAAAATTTTACAGATGGCAGGAAAAAAGTATTGGAATTGAAGAAATGATGAAGTATCTTTGGAAATGCTCAAATACCACAAAAATTTTTGAGGCAGACTGGGTATGGAGGTATTTACCCCAAAGATTCCGCATTAAACCACCGGAAGATACAAACATATGGAAAACACAGGAAAAATTCACGCATGATGAAATTGTGGAAATCAACAAAAAGGGGATTGAAAATAATCCGATTATTAATATCAATCCTGTGAAATTTTCAAGAAATCTTGTGCCAGCTGGTATTGAAAAGAAAGACAGAGTTCGTGCAGGTTATCGCAGTTCAGAAATTTTCTATATCTATGCTGAAAATGATGTCCTGCCAGAAATCACACTCAGCCCGAATTCTGAATGGTCGCTTTTTGACGCAAAAGGGAAACTTATTGAAAAAGGGAAAACACCTTCAGGAAATGCACCTATCAAACTTGAGTTCAAAACAAAAGGCAAAGGACTTTACAGGTTTGAAACAAAAGGAAAGGTTGACTGGAAACCAGGAGCAAAGATAGTTATGGATGTTAGCAGCTCCCATAAAATTGCAACAAACAGGATTCACTATTTCTATGTACCCGCTGGTACAAAACAGATTGTGATCTATGCCACGAGCATAAAACAGGACATCTATGATTCAGATGATAAACTCGTTTATTCTCAAGACGATAAACCAAACATCTCCGATTATATTGTTGTAAATGTCCCAGAAGGTCAGGATGCAAAAATATGGAAACTCAGGGGAGTTTATATTGGAACTCTGGAATTCGTCAATGTTCCACCGTATTTATCTCTGAGTCCTGATGAAATGCTTATACCTGCTGAGTGCCTCAGGAAGTAAATTTATTTAACTGACACGCAAGGTTAATTCCATAAATAAGATGGCCTG
>CAZHJN010000085.1:0-4109 GCA_964532995.1 uncultured bacterium | reverse complement strand
CCATTATTACCACTGTAAGGGATTTTATGCCTGCTTCATCTATGAGAGTTTTCAATTTTTCAAGATAAGACTGATATCTATCATCCAGTTTCGGACAGGCAATTACAATTTTTTCCCCCTTCAAAAATTCATTATGAAAATTTCCATATGCGTAGGCAACACAATCCGCAACCATCAATAAATCAGAATTTTTGAAATGAGGCATTGATGGTGAAATCAATGATAGCTGGATTGGCCACTGCATTAAAGCCGATTCCACTTTAATCTGATGATTTCTTTTTTTCTTTGTTTTTTTCTGTTTTATCTCAAAACCATGGCAGCAGGGAGGATTTTCAATTTCAACCTCTTTCAATTCAATATGAATATTTTTCTCTTTTAAAAGTTCTAAAGCCTGTTTAAGATAATGATGTTCTCCCCGTGTTCTTTAAGATGTTTGAGATGGGCGATGATTGTATTTTTGCCCTTTGGAATGATATTTTCCATTGCCGTTTTCTCATCATAAGGTTCTGCCTCCCTTTCAATTATTTCAATGGCTCCTACGGGCAGCTGCCGATACATGCGCCAAGTCCGTCACAGAAAAGGTCACTTATCAATCTTGCTTTGCCATCAATAATCTGCAGTGCCCCTTCAGGACACTCCGGGATACAATTTCCACAGCCTGTGCATTTATCTTCATCAATGTTTATTATTTTCCTTTTCATATGCACCTCATTATATCTGAAACAACCATGTTGAAAGATACCTCTCCCCTGTATCCGGAAGCACAACAACAATCAATTTGTTTTTATTTTCTTTCCTTTTTGCAACCTCAAGTGCTGCCCAGCATGCTGCGCCACTTGATATGCCAACCAGTATTCCCTCCATTCTTGCAAGTTTTCTTGCTGTTTTTCCGGCATCCTCTTCTTTTACCCTTATTATTTCATCTATGATATTCAGATTAAGAACATCAGGGATAAAACCCGCACCTATACCCTGAATCTTATGCGGTCCAGGATTTCCTCCAGAAAGAACAGGTGATGCTTCTGGTTCAACTGCAATTGCTTTGAATTCTTTTTTTCTTTTCTTTATCACCTCTGCGACACCTGTTATTGTGCCTCCTGTTCCGACTCCACTGACAACAATATCCACCTTTCCTTCAGTATCATTCCATATTTCCTCTGCTGTTGTTTTTCTGTGTATTTCAGGATTTGCGGAATTTTTAAATTGCTGCAGTATTATTGAATTTGGAATTGTTTTCGCAAGTTCTTCTGCTTTTTTCACTGCTCCAGACATACCCTCACTTCCAGGGGTAAGCACAAGTTCTGCACCAAAAATTTTAAGAAGCTGCCGTCTTTCAATACTCATTGTTTCAGGCATTGTAAGAATCAATCTGTATCCTTTTGCTGCAGCAACAAAAGCAAGAGCGATTCCTGTATTTCCACTTGTAGGTTCTATTATTACTGAGTCTTTTTTAAGGATGCCCTTTTTTTCTGCATCCTGAATCATTGAAACACCAATCCTATCCTTTACACTTGCAAGAGGATTAAAAGATTCCAATTTTGCAACAACAGTAGCCTGTAAACCTTCGGCTATTCTGTTTAATCTTACAAGAGGTGTATTGCCGACTGTCTCTGTGATGCTATCATAAATTTTCATTTTTCTCCCCTGTTAAACTTTTTTCAGTGCCTGTTCAATATCATAAATAATATCATCTATATGTTCAATACCGACAGAAAGTCTTACAAAATCAGGTGTAACACCCGTTGAAATCTGCTCCTGTTCTGAAAGCTGCTGATGAGTGGTTGAAGCAGGATGTATTGCCAGTGTTCTAACATCTCCCACATTAGCCACGTGAGAAATAAGTTCAAGCGAGTCAATAAACTTTTTCCCTGCTTCCAGCCCTCCTTTTATACCAAAACCAAGTATTGCGCCGGCGCCTTTTTTTAGATATTTTTTTACTCTTTCTTTTTCCGGACTGCTTTTAAGTCCAGGATATCTGACCCATGAGACTTTTGGATGTTTTTCTAAATATTCTGCCACTGCAAGAGCATTTTCAGAGTGCTTAGGCATTCGTAAATGAAGGGTTTCAAGTCCCTGAAGGAATAGAAATGAATTAAAAGGTGATAGTGCGGGTCCAAGGTCTCTTAACAGGTTAACCCTTGCTTTGACTATATAAGCAATATTTCCCAGTGGTTTTAATGCTTCTATGAAGTTCAATCCGTGATAACTTGGATCAGGTTCGGATATCAGAGGAAACTTTCCATTATCCCAGTTGAAATTACCTGAATCAACAATAATTCCACCGATACTGGTTCCATGACCGCCTATGAATTTTGTTGCTGAATAAACAATGATATCAACACCATAATCAAATGGTTGCAGAAGATATGGCGATACAGTATTATCCAGGATAAATGGAATTCTGTTGTTATGCGCAATTTCAGAGAGTCTTTCAAGATCAGCCACATCAAGCTTGGGATTTCCAATGGATTCCGCATATATCGCTTTTGTTTTTTCCGTTATAAGTTTTTCAAGTGCTTCAAAATTGTTTGAGGGGAAAAATTTCACATTTATTCCGAACCTCGGAAGGGTATAGTGAAAAAGATTATAGGTGCCTCCATAAAGATTATCGGCAGAGATAATCTCGTCTCCGGATTGTGCAATATTGCAAATAGCCAGTGTTATTGCTGCCTGTCCACTGGCAACGGCAAGCGCTCCAGCGCCTTTTTCAATAGCGGCAATTCTTTTTTCCAAAATATCAGTTGTTGGATTCATTATTCGTGTGTAAATATTGCCAGATTCTTTTAAAGCAAAAAGATCAGCCGCATGCTTGGTATTTCTGAACTGATATGATGTTGTCTGATATATTGGAGCAGCTCTTGACCCTGTTTCCGGATCTGGGCTCTGTCCGCCATGAATAACCAGAGTTTCAATTTTCAGTTTTTTTTCATCTGTCATCCTCCCTTGTTCTACTTATTCTATAGTTTTTGTAGAAAGTATAACCCAAAAAAAATTCCTGTCAAGTCAAACTTCAAATTTTTTAAAATAGGTTATTGCTGCTTATAAACTTTGTATCCAGAAAAATTTTGCAGGATTTTTACAATTACAGTTTTTTATGACACAGCCACCAGTCAAAACATTCAAATGCGCCTTTTTTCGCCTGCTGGAGTCTTTCTTTTGCTGTTTTCACATCTTTTGCTGGTGGAATGATTACATGGTCTCCAACAAGTTCATTGTTTGGCCAGTTGGCCGGCATGGCAACTCCGTTTTTATCTGAGATCTGCATTGCTTTAACTGCCCTCAGTATTTCATCAATATTTCTTCCAAGTTCCTGTGGATAATAAAGTATTATTCTTATGATTCCATTTGCATCAACGACAAACACTGCTCTTACAGTATTTGTGCCCTTTCCTGGATGGATGAGTCCGAGTTGTTCTGCAACTGCGCCTGTGTCGGCAATTATTGGAAACTGGATTTCCACCTTAAGGTTTTCTTTTATCCATTCTTCCCATTTGATATGAGAAAAAACCTGGTCCACGCTGAGTCCTATGAGTTCACAGTTCAATTCTCTGAATTTTTCATATCTGTTTTGAAATGTAACAAATTCTGTTGTGCAAACCGGAGTAAAATCAGCAGGGTGACTGAAGAGTACAAACCATTTTCCTGAGAATACCTCAGGTAATTTCATCACACCATGGGTCGTCTGAACCGTCATTTCAGGAAACATATCTCCAAGAAGCGGTATGCCTTTTCTTTTATTGATGTCTTCCATTTTCTCCTCCTTGTTATAGGGTTATTCTATCACAATAATAAATGCCTGCAAATGATTTTCATTAATTCTGAAATGATGTTAGTTATGGACTGGACCATATATAAATCTGTTCTCACTGGGACATAGTTTACCCTTTCTTCATAAAAAATCCCAGAGTATAACTCATAAAGTTGCCATATTCCGCTATAATCTCTTAAGTTTTTAAAAGTTTAATAATAATGGACTTACTTATTTCAGGAATTAATAGTCCATAAACTGTAAACCATCTGCCCAAAATGTTGTGTTAAGGATGTGCACGGAATATATTCCATTCTTTTTCTTACCCTCCCCTTTCATTTTATTTTTTCCCCCTTCAACT
>CAZHJN010000084.1:0-4145 GCA_964532995.1 uncultured bacterium | reverse complement strand
CTTTTTGATGGTTTAATTTACAACTTTTGTTATAAGTTGTCAAAAAAAAACCCTGTAATCATGATTGGGATTACAGGGTTAAGCTTGCCTTCTTATTTCTTATGATTATCTATTAAGAAACCCGCCTCTTTGAACCACAAACTCATTGTATCCAAGACCGCGCACACTTCCATCAACAAAAAGACAGTTCAACATCTGGTAGTTAAAATGTCTGCCATAAATTCGATGATTCAGGGTATTCGCCCAGATATCAACTGCGTAGTGACGCTGACTGTAGCAACCTTCGCAGAACAGAATGATTTTTGATGGCTCTCTGACCTTTGAAAGTTTGCCAAAGTTAGCTGCCTGTCCGAGATAATAATTATAGTTAAAATCCGCAACATAGCAAGCGTATTGCGGGCGCCTGACATCAGGACATACAACAATTCCATCAGCAGCAATCAGATCTCCGCTTGTTCCTCCACTGTATCTCATATATCCGGCAGCATAACCCATCTGAACAAGGGTTCTCAAAAAGCTTGTTCCATTATATGTACCCATATCGCTTCCCCATTCCCACACAGTCGGGTAAAAATACTCATTATGGTCATTGAGATACATATACACTGCGATTCCAAGCTGTTTCAAATTGCTCATGCAGACTGATTGGCGAGCCTGTGTTCTTGCTCTTTCAAGTGCTGGAAGAAGCATCGCTGCAAGTATGGCTATGATTGCGATTACAACCAGCAGCTCAATAAGAGTAAATCCTTTTTTCATTTTCATTTTCCACCTCCCTCTCACTGGTTTGAACGAGCCAGAGAAAAGATTCCACCAGCATACACACCTTCCCAGGTTCCACTCCAACCCTTTCCTGGTATTCTGGCACTTCTCTCAAATTCTGAATATGGTATCCATGAAACACTGTAGTCATACCACAGAACATTTGAACCATTATTATGCTTTGCTATGTAAGCCTTTATATTCTGAAGATAAGTCTGGTCGTTATTTAATACCGCCTGCCTGAAATCGTATGTGAACCAGGAACCGCCTCCGCACTCACAGATATAAAGACATCGTGAAGGATTCGCATCAAGCACCCAGTCGATCTGTGGAACATCGTAAACATCGTATGTTGTTCCATAACTTGTCAGATTGCCTGATGGTGTCCAGTTATAACCTGCCTTTCTTGGATCAGATGGACATCTATAGATCTGATAGTTATTTATATACTTTGTATTGTACAGAAGCTGGTACCAACCACCATTATATCCACCCGCAAATACCCTTCTTCCGTAATCTTCCTCGTACATTTTTATTGCAAGAGCAATCTGTTTCAAATTACCGATGCATACAGCTGCCCTTGCTCTTTCCCTTGCTTTGCTCAATGCAGGTAGCAGCATCGCCGCAAGTATTGCTATGATCGCAATTACAACAAGCAGCTCAATAAGCGTAAATCCTTTCTTCATTTTTCCCCTCCTTTCCTTTAATATATATTCGTTTTTATTTCCTGCCATCTCCATCACCTCCCTTTGAATTTTCCTCCTCACTCATATGATACCCTATTCCCAGAACCCTGTCAATAGGTCAGTATGCATTCTGTTTTTGGATGAAATCTCAGCATGTTTTTTCCTTTACCCTGATTTTTAAGTTGAGATTTCAAAGCACAGTGAACCAAGAATCTTTTTTAAGATATTGTCCTGTGGATGACCATTCCCGAGATGTTGAATAAATCCTTCACCATATTCAACACCAATTTTTTCTCCCTCTTCCCTTGACTGCCTTTTCATTATTTCCAGATATTCGTCCCATCTGTTATGATATGCAAGCCATTCCCGCTGTGACTGGTGGCAGGCAAGCATCATTGTTTTTGTCTCAATCACTGATGAAATATCAATGATGCAATTTATCGGCAGTGGTCTTCCAAAAATATCCTTAAGTCCGCTAGCATTCCAGTAATAAAGATATGGAAACCTTTTTGTTGGCTTGAATCCTGAATCTCTATCATAGTTTGGAACAGAAGCAATATAACAGGCATTTCTCACAATCCTTGATGTTTCTTCATGGTCAATAAGATAATCCATCGGCGGATTTGTAAAAACTATAAGCGGGTCCACCTCTCTTATTATCCTTACCGCTGCTTTTCTGTAAAAATCATTGTATTCAACCTCAAGGTCATATCCACCGGCCCAGTGAAAGTATCCATTGAGAATTTTTGCTGAATTTTCGCTTTCCTTCAGCCTCACCGCTCTTATCTGCTCTGGTTCTAATTCAGGATGACCCACCTCGCCGCCTGTTACTGTCGCAAGATGTATTTCAAATCCCTTTTGCCCAAGCAGTGCAAGAGTACCCGCGCACATAAATTCAACATCATCAGGATGACATCCAAATGCAAGTACTTTTTCCATAGTTAGCCTCCTCAATTAAAAGCTTTTCACACATTAAGCAAAGGAAGGTTTCTGTTTTTCCTTTCCATCAAAATTTCTGCCACCTTGTTTATACCGGATGCAATCTGGCTGCATTCTTCTTCGGTATAAGATGGACTTATTCCGATGAACAGGCTTCTGCTTAAATAATCAAGGGTATTCGGGCACATATCAGCACTATAATCAGGGAGTTTTCCCTTATAATAAGGGCATGTGTATGGACAGCCTTCTTCTGTTGCTGTCTTTTTTTCAAGAATATGTTCCCAGTATCTGTAAACATGCCAGTCTCTGACAGATGTATCATGAGTGCTTGACCAGATGCCTTCTGCTTCAAGCGCTCTTCTGGCTGCAAATGCAAGTTCTCTGTCCTTCCACAATAACCCTAAAACATATCTGCAGCCTCCTTCAGGATCATTGTCTTTCAAAAACCTTACCCCATCAGGAAGATTCAGTTTTGAAACAATTTTTTTATAGTTTTTGCTCAGATTTTCAACTATATTTTTAAGTTTCTGTATCTGTGCAAATGCAACTGCTGCCTGAAGTTCACTCATCCTGTAGTTTTCTCCGGCAAAAAGTTCTCCTTCTCTTCTTTCTTTTTCATATCTATTGGGCCTCCAGCATGCTGCGGTATCGTGATAACTCTGGGCTCTTGTATATAACCACTCATCTTTGAATGTCATAATTCCACCTTCACCGCTTGCAATCACCTTATAATGGTCAAGGCTGAAACATCCAATATCTCCTATTGTTCCAAGTCTTTTGCCTCTATAAGTACCTCCTGCTGCCTGAGCAACATCTTCTATAACAACAAGTTTGTTTTTCCTTGCAATTTCCATAATTGCATCCATATCACAGGGAAGACCTTTCATATGAACAACAATTATTGCCTTTGTCTGAGGGGTGATCTTTTTTTCCACATCCAGAGGGTCAATGGTGTGTGAATCATTTATTTCAGCAATAACAGGTATTGCTTTTGCAACAACTATCGCTGATGCTGATGCAAAAAATGTATGTGCTGGAACAATGACCTCTGAACCAGGACCAACCCCGGCAGCAACCAGAGCAGCAATTAACGCTGATGTGCAGGAATTGACCGCAAGAACATACGGAACATCAAAAAATCTGCAGCATTCAATCTCAAACTTTCGTGTCATTGAATCTCCGTTCGGATGATAATATCTGAAAAGATGCGGAGAAACACCGGTCCAGGATTCAAGCAGCAATGCTTTTATTTTTTCTTCATAATCCGGCTTTATCCCCCACAGCTTAATCAGTTCCATCAGTTCTTCAATGCCATATTTGGGAACGTGTTTTGATGATGTATTCTTTGCCTTCTGTCCACCTTCAATTGCAAGTTTTCTTTCCATAAATCCTCCTTTTTCAAACTGAAGAAAGTACTGTTCTTATGTTGTTCGCCATCAAAATCCCTTTCTGTTTCTTTTGTTAGGGAAAATTTATCTCCCCTCTTTCTTAAAGTGGCGCTTGAAAAGATTTAAATCCCCTTATTTCCGCCTTTTACAAAAGTGGAAATTATTTCTTTCCATTCTTTTTAAGATGCTGGAAAAATTTTATCTCACTTCTTCCTTTTTTTAAAATAGAGGGCTGGGGTGTATTTCTTAAATCCTCTTTAACTTAATTTTCTCCTTCCTTTTGTAAAGGAAGGTAGGGATGGATTTTTCTCCCTCCTCAAATCCCCCTTGATCCCCCTTTTTCAAAGGGGGAAATGAAATAAGATCAAAGGGG
>CAZHJN010000083.1:0-4199 GCA_964532995.1 uncultured bacterium | reverse complement strand
TGTAAGTGCCTTCTTTAACAATTTCAAAATCCTTCCAGGCCTTAGATTCAAAATCACCATCCGCTCCATGAAGAACCTTCTGCCAGGTTGCCTGCCTTGCAATGTAGCCGGTTTGGTCTGGTTTCCATCCATTCCCTGAGACCTCAAAGGTATTTGCGTCCAGATAAATTGTTTCTGAAAAGCACAGCTTCACGCCCAGCAGCAGTAAAAAAGAAACAGTATTCAACAATCTGTTCATCACGCACCCCCTGCTTTTCGTGAAATCTCCAAATATGTGTGGAGTCTGTTAAGATCCGTTTCAGGCGTCACAGGACTGCCAAGAGACATTATAAACCTTCTTTTATTCTTCTTCCCCGCATCCAACTGCCTTTTGATTTCAGTTGTTAATTTTTCAATATCAGCATGAGGTAGGATATTGATGGCATCAAGATTGCCCAGAACAACAAACCTTCCATCAACCGCTTCCACAATTTTCTCTATATCAATTTGAAAATTTTTTTTACTTTCTTCAAGAGACAGGGCATCAGCTCCTATATCAAAGATTCTTTCAATCCTGTCCCATGGATTTCCGCAGTAATAATAGACACTTTTTGCTCCAAGATCCCTTATTGTCTGAACAAGTTTTTTCATAAAGGGAACATTGAATACTTCAAAGGCAGCAGGGCTTATCATATCAGTAAGGCATTCCTCTATCCAGATAATTTCTGCACCGGTAGATATTTCCTGCTGAACAAGATTAATGCTGATATCAAGAAATCTATTGCAGGCATATCTGACAAGATCCGGTTCTGTTGCCATCATGGTCATCATTCCTTCAAAACCGACAGTACCATATAATTTCCAAAGAGGCGAAGCAACATGACATATGGGCATTTTATCAGGAAATCTATTTATCAGAGATTGCGCAAGTTCATGCCTGCCCTGACTGAGAAAACTTTTTCTGTCAAACTCTGAGGCCTGTTCAGGAAGGAGTTTTTCCAGTTCCGTTATTGTTTCTGGAATCTTTGAGACCCTCACTGATTGAAGCTGTCCTGATACTGACCAGCCCGCAACGCTCGGCTTTCTTATCCTTTTTGTGTTTCTGAATGCATCGGTCATCAGAATTTCATTTTCATGTATTTCAACCTTTATGGTTTTGCGTTCCTGCCTGCTGTAAAAAGGATAGACAACAAACCAGTCCTGGTCTATCTTTGAAATAATTTCAGTATAACAATCCGCCTGCTTATTGATATCAGGAAGATACACAGTGTACCAGGGATGTGATGTCAGTTCTGACCAGTGATCCCTGATGAATATGCCCTCATAGCAAATAACAACCGGAAATTCTGGCGTACCATCTTTTTCAAAAGCAGCCTTTATTTTTTCTTTTCCTGTCATTTAATCCTTTCAATGCATATAAGCCAGTCCTGCCATACTGGAACCCATGCCCAGAAAGGTTTCTCAAAGGACCAGTTTCCTTCTCTGTCTGTTTTTATTTTCTGCCCTTTGGCTTTCTTTCCGTCCTTAGGATCTATCAGGCAAAGTTTATAAAAAGATTCAGGACGCAGGCCCTTTATCCTTGCAATCCAGGAGCAGAAAGCAGGCGGTCCAGCGTAAATTAGCAGGACCTTATCAGGGACCTCAGCCGCAAACAAATACTGTTTTTCATCCTTAAATTCCACTTTTTCTCTGCAGGGGATAAGATTACGCCAGTCAAATTTTTCAAGAATTCTTTTGCCTGCAGCAACATGCTGGCTTCCAGGAAGTTTATATGCCTGCCTCCATGGAGTGTCTCCCCATGACCTTCCATGTGGAGAAGGTCCATAAGGCTTTTTTTCAGTATTTACCTGCCATATGCCATTGGCACCATAGGTAAAACCCTTTGCGCCTGAAAGAAAACTTGCCCAAAAAACAATTCTCTGTATTTCCTGTCTGCAGCATTCTCCTATTCCCTCATAGTTGACCTCTCCAACGACAACGGGTTTTGCTGGAAGTTCTTTTTTTGCCTGCTCTATTGTGGTCCATGTGAGTTCGCATGATATCGGACCGCTGTGACCGGGTTGCAGCATATTAATGTCTATCAGATCCACATCCTCAAGCATCTGGTGTCCGAAACGAGGAGAATGTGTTGTAACAGGATGTTTGAAGGGATCAATATTTCTGATGTACTGTGCCACAAGTGTCCATGCCTTCTTTTGAAAATCAGTATCCTGCTGCCTTGTTGTTGAAAGATAATAGGGCATGGTTGTTTCGCCTGCAATGCACCATATTACAGGATATGCTGACCATCGTGCGATCAGATTTCTCCAGTGTTTTTTCATTTTTTCAACACCCGTCCACTTAATATAATATCCCCAGGCTCCAAAGATACAGGGAACAAGACCATTTTCCACAAGATACTTAATTTTCCAGTCAGCATCCCTGAAATATGCAGCATTTGTCTTTGAAAAATCCTTTGAATATGGAAAACCACCCTCACCCTCACCCCTGGGATCATACCATTCCATATCAGGATAAAGACCCGCAACAATCTGAATTACAGTAAATCCTTTTTTCTTCCTGTCCTGGCTCAGTATTTTGAAACCTTTTCTATCAAGTCTTTTGCACAACCCCATGTACCAGGTGTCTCCGAGCCAGAAAAACCCCTTTCCGTCAGCATAAACAATATTGCCATCTATTATGCGTGGAAACCCGAATCTGTAAAGCGGATTTTTTTCATTTTTTGTTTTTACAACCTGACACAGCCCTTTTTGTCCTGCAAGGCCTTTAACAAGGGGAATGCAATCTGTCTGGAAGGTATGAATTCCTTTTTCATCCGAAGCATATCTGATTTTCCAGATATTTCCGCCATCCCAGAAACCAGGCACCTTATATGTTTTTCCTGATGGAGAGGTGAAAGTTGCGCTGAAGTCAACCTCATCAGGAGACTTAATGGTATCCTGTGCAACAAAACTGAATTCTATCATTCTGTTGGCAAATGTCTTTTTCTTCATCACAGCTCCCTGTTGGACTGTTTCATATGTTACAGCAAAAAATTTTTCCAGATAACACATTATACTTTAGCACAATATTTTTTATTTCTTGATTTTCAGATTTTGTGATGTAAAATACTGCTCAAAAAGGAAAAACATGAAGATTGCTTTACTTGGTTATTCAGAATCTGGCAAGAGTTCCCTTGTGTCTGCCCTTTCCGGCAAAAAGATTGAAAGTTTTGATCCGATAAAGCCTGTGATTGTTAATGTTAAAATTCACGATAGCCGCCTTAAAGCAATCTCAGAGATAGTAAAACCTCAGAAAACCACAGAACCGGAGATAACCTTTGTTGATATCAAAGGAGCACCCAGGTCAACTGGATTTGATGAAAAAATAATTGAGATCGCAGCTTCTCAGGATATGGTTGCTTTTGTTATACCGGTATTTTCAGGCGAAAGAAATCCTGTAAGTGAACTTGAATCCCTTTATCTTGAACTGGTTTACAGAGACCAGGAAAGGATAAGTGGTATTTTAGAAAAAAGACAGCACGATATAATGCACGGAAAAAGGAAAAAATCTATGGAAGAGGAATGTCTTGAAAAATGTCTTGCTGTTTGTGAAAAGGAGAAATTTATCTCATCAATTGAACATGATAGGCAGCAGAAAAATTTTCTTGGTTCTCTCGGATTGATAACCATAAAAAAATTTTTTGTGATAGCGAACGGAAAACAAAAACACAATCTTCAGGAAACGTGCCAGTTTTATAATCTGAAATTATGCCAGGTAGACTCATCATCTTTGAGTATGAATGATCTGGAATCTTTCTGGAATCAGTTTTTGAAAGCAGCATCTCTGGTGAGGTTTTATACGATAGTTGGAAAAGAAACGAGGGCGTGGCTGTTGCCTGAGGGCTCCACCGTAGTTGATGCAGCAGGTACCATACATACAGATATTGCCGCCGGTTTTGTAAGAGCGGATGTGGTAAGATTTGAGGATTTTATTTCCTGCGGATCTTTTTCTTCCTGCAGGGAAAAGGGACTTTTGAGAAGTGAGGCAAAGACAGGCATTGTAAATGATGGAGATATTATTCACATACATTCAACGAGGTAAAAAATGAAAGATAGGGAGAAGCTGGTATTGAGAAGGCCTGATAAAGAGGAAGGGGTAAGGTTGTGTGTTGTGAGTTTGCCTGTGGGAAAGGGCGACAGTGGAAAAAATAAGCTTAAAGGGATAAAGACGCAGGTTGT
>CAZHJN010000082.1:0-4237 GCA_964532995.1 uncultured bacterium | reverse complement strand
TCTCCTTAAATCCCCCTTAATCCCCCTTTAGGAAAGGGGGAATGGCAAAAGGATGGAAAGGGGGAAAAAAGAAAAATCCCCCTTCCTTAAATCCCCCTTAATCCCCCTTTATCAAAGGGGGAAGCTTCTTTTTACTCCCCTCTTTTGTAAAGAGGGGTTGGGGGAGATTTTATTTTCCTCTCCTTAAATCCCCCTTAATCCCCCTTTAGGAAAGGGGGAATGGCAAAAGGATGGAAAGGGGGAAAAAGAAAAATCCCCCTTCCTTAAATCCCCCTTAATCCCCCTTTAGGAAAGGGGGAATGGCAAAGGACGGAAAGGGGGAGGAAGAAAAATCCCCCTTAATCCCCCTTTACAAAAGGGGGAGATTGAAATATAGATGAAATGAAACAAGGGACATAAAAAGGGGATATTGAAATGTAGATGAAAGGGGGAAAATTGGCGTAATTTTTCAAGGAGAAAAATGGGATCTGTCCAGTAATTTGTTTCTGACACAGGTGAAGAAATTCAAGGCAATCTCTGTCCTGTAATCAGGATATGTCCAGGAAAGCACATTAAATCTGCCATTGCGCCATATAAGGGTTACCTCAGCATAAATACCGTTTCCAATATAAATTCTGTGGCTGTAATCCTTTGTTGTGAGCAGAACAATTTTTGACAGATCAACATATCCAGGGTCAATATTAATTAATCTTGATGGTTTTTCCTGGGATAAACTGAGTTGTTGTTCAATCCTGTTAGAAAATAGTTTCCATTCATAGCAGTCCTCTAAACTCATTCCATTTTCAAAGGAAACAAAAAACTTTTTGAGATTTTCTCCCATTTCACGATTGTAATAGTCAGTAAAATTAAAATCAAATACTTCACTTTTCAAATCAATTCTGCCAAAAAAATCCTCTAATTTTTTCAGGCCTTTTTCAAGTATCGCATCACTGCTGTAAAGTATTCCACAGAAAATTTTTACAGGCTCAGGATTTCTTATACTTCCCATATTCACAGGCCTTTATGCAGAGACCACAGATATACTGTGATATATTGTTTTTTCGGGTAATTTGTTTGATTTTTTCAAAGCATTTTATATGGTCAAAATTCTCAAACCCATCAGAAATCGCACCAGCAGGGCAAAGTTTAATACAGCTATTGCAACTGCCGCAGCCGAATTCAACAGTTTTTGGTTTTGACTCAAACCTCAGAGATGTAAGAACAGTTGCAAACCTTAAACGACTTCTGTATACTCTGTTTACAATGAGGTTGTTTCTACCATACCAACCAAGCCCGCACATATAAGCGAAATGTTTGTGAGATAGAAGTGCTTTCTGGTTTTTCCAGTCTATAATCTGTGATGCAGGAACAGGAATTGAAGAAAAACCTTTTTCTCCCAGAAATAAAGCAAGGTCAAAAGCAATTCTATCAAGAATATAGTTTGCCTGCCTGTAATGGTGAAGGTATAAAAGGTCAGGACCATCAACAAGATTTTCAATAACAGTTCTGCTCAATGGAATGCCAAAAACAATGGCACTTTTGATTTTTTCAAGAACGTTTCCTGACAAAAAGATTTGTTTTCTACTTTCATCATCAAGGTCGCACCAGCCGTATACTTTTATATCGCGTTTTTCAAAAAAATTTTTGATTTGTTCTTCCATAAAAATTATTCAATCAATTGAAGTTGTTCTTTTGCTTCTTCAGAGGAAGGGTCAATCTGTAAAACCTTTTCCCAGTATTCCTTTGCTTTTAATCTGTCTTTTGTTGCAGAATACGCCCCTGCAAGACATTTAATTATTCTTATATCCTGCGGAGCCAGTAGATGAGCACTGGAAAGATAAGAAATTGCCCTATCATAATTTTTTAATTCAAGATAAAAATTTCCTGCTGCTCTCAGAACATCAAGGTTGTTTTTATTGATTGTCAGTGCCTTCAAAAAATATTTTTCTGCGGAATCATAATTACCTCTTCTCTGTTCCACGATCCCGAGATTTACAAGAACAACTTCAGAATAGGGTTGAAATTCAAGTGCTTTCTTAAAATTCTCATAAGCAGCATCAAGCTGATTGGATATAAGATAAAGTTTACCGAGATGAAAGTATGATTCAATATTGAAAGGATTATAGCTTACGGCATTTTTCGCATACATCTCTGCTATAAGCCAGAGTGCAGGTTCAGTGGTTTCAACCGCAAAACTTGTGATGCTTTTTGATTTCTTAAGTGAATAACTTGAAAACAGAGCAGCAAATGAAAAAACTATCACAGCGCATATTGATGCCATGCAGAGAAACAGAACCCCAGGATATGAAAACTTTTTCTCAAGGGGCTTCTGTCCGGAAACTGTGAAATAAAACCTGCTCAAAATACCGCAATTTATAAAGAAAAAGAAACAGCCAGAACCTGTCTGAAGAGGAAAAGAAGCGAGACTGTTGACAAGAATCCCGAAGATTCCTGCGATTGCAAAAACAGAGGCAAATTTCTCACTATTTTTTTCACTGCCCGCATTAAGGATACGCCATCCAATTTTGAAAATCATAAAGATAAAAAGTAAAAACAGACCAAGTCCAATAATACCATTTTCAGCTGCTATCTCAAGAAACTCATTGTGGGCTTTTTCAATCCTCTGATTCTGCGGAATAAATACACCTTCTTTTTCAGAAGCAAGTTTATAATAAGCGAGCTCAAAGTTTCCTGTGCCATGACCAGAAAAAGGTTTCTGTTTTATAAGTTCAACTGTTGACTTCCAGATTAATAATCTGCTTTTCAAAGTACCCTGTTCAAATTGAAATACTCCAGCATATGAGCTGAACGCAAGGAAAAAAACAAAAAGAGCAATAGTGATTTTTATAATTGGCTTGAGGTTGAATTTTAACAGAACAAAAGCCAGAAGAATCATTGAAAAGCAAAAACCAATCCAGCTTGCCCTTGTAAAGGTTAAAAAAAGATGAAACAGTAGCAGTAAAAAGGTTAAGAGATAAAACGGCTTTTGAGATTTTTTAACAGTTAAAAAACAGAACAATGTCCAGGGAAGTATCATTACCAGATATTCTCCTGCAAAGTTTCTTCTTCCAAGGGTTGAAAGTGCGCTGTTTTTTATTTCCCATCGCACAAAATCAATTCCATAGTGCTGTAAAATTCCGTATACTGCAATTAAAACTGATGAAATAACAAGGATTCTGATAAAGAGAAAAAAGTCCTCGTACCTTAAAAGAACAAGCGGAACAATAAAAATCAGTGTTGAGCACAAAAATAAAAGTCCTATCTGGCTGATTCCTGAAATCCTGTTCTGCGCAAAAACAAGACAGAAAATCTGCCAGATTAAAAAAAGAGCAAGCGGAATATACAGAGGATTTTTATAAAGTGTGATAGTGCGCATGCTCAAAAATCTCATGGCAAGATAGCACAGAAAACCTGTAACAACTGAAAGAGCAACAACAAACTTTGGCAGATTAAAACAGTCGTTAAGAAAACTGAAGAAAACAACAAATACAAGGCTGCAGAAAATGCCAAAATAAAAAACGGAAAAATTCTTCTTCTGTCCGATTGAACCCTGCATTGATATTTTGACCATCGTGTAATGTCACTGTTTGTTGATTGAGTTTTATTATATCCTGCGAAACGGAAACTTGCAAAAATCGTAATGAAAAAAATGGACAAAAAGAAAAGCCCCTCCCGGGTAGGAGGGGCTTCCTTCCAGAACATTTTTACGGGTTAATAATTCTTCCTATTGTTCCTGAACCATTATTTCTGTTCGGAATAAGGTCAGGAATCTTTCCGCTTGGCACCCATTTCACATGACCATCCACCATGCAGGCATTAACTCCATCAGTCTTATGGTTGACGTTGTTGTTCTTTCCACCAGTGGTACCGAGTACTGTCAGTGTTGAATGCCACTCATCACCAAAGTTATCAATGTCAGTTACCGACTTGTCAACGATAACCACTGTGTCAACATCAACTGACTCGTTGCAGTACTGACCATAAGCATAGGAGCATCCTGCATTATCTGTTCCACCAGCTGTATCAACCAGAGGCGCGCTGTTGTAAACAGTGGCGTTTGCTGTCTTATGACCGAGGTCTGACGGACAGATAAATGTTTTTCCAGTTGATACATACTGTGGATACAGAAGCGACATCGGAGTGACTGCTGATGGTTCATCTCCACCGGATGAGTAATAGGTGGATGCCGGATAGTATTCCTTATAGTCCTGGGCATACATCTTCAGAGCAAGACCGAGCTGCTTCAGGTTTGCTATAC
>CAZHJN010000081.1:0-4269 GCA_964532995.1 uncultured bacterium | reverse complement strand
ATGAAATATTTACTGGATCTTTAAAAAATTGTAATATATACAAAATTAAAGAATAACAAACAAAAAAGGAAGGTTAAAAATCGGAAAAATAAAGGGTATTTTGTATGCCTGAGATTGACCTAAAACCTGGTTCAATAATCGAAGGGCCCTATTGGCCAGAACCAGTTGAGGTTAAGCTTATAGAAAAAACACCAGACCATGTTCATATTATCGGAGTTCTTATCCATAGTGACAAAACGATAGACCAAATAATTCCGATTGATGACCTTAAAATTTCAATAATTCAGCAAACAGAAAAACTTTTTCTCGAAGAACCGTGGAAAGTCTTTCTTGCTTTAGAGACCAAGAGATACCGCTATGCTTCCCTTTATGACCCTCTTTTAGCAATGAACACTTCGAAAATAGATCCATTACCTCATCAGATTGAGGCTGTTTACGGATATGTGCTGAAACTGCCAAGGATAAAATTTCTTATCGCTGATGATCCTGGTGCGGGTAAAACTATTATGGCTGGCTTAATCATCAAGGAGTTAAAACTTCGAAATCTTGCTAAAAAAATTCTTATTGTTACGCCAGGACACTTAAAAGACCAGTGGTGCCGGGAACTTAAGGACAAGTTCAAAGAAAGTTTTATTTCGGTGGATCGCAATTTGATTGATTCACGCTATGGTGAAAATATCTGGCAGATTGAGAATCAACTTATCACTTCAATGGATTTTGCAAAGCAGGAGTATGTACTTTCTTCACTTTCTGCGGTTCATTTCGGCCTTATTGTTGTGGATGAAGCACATAAAATGAGTGCATATAAGTATGGCGAAAAACAGGAAAAAACAGACCGTTATCGTTTGGGAGAAATTCTTTCAAGTAATACTGATCACCTTTTATTTCTTACAGCAACTCCGCATAAAGGTGACCCTGACAATTTCAGGTTATTTATAGATTTACTTGAGCCGGGTTTTTTTGCGACTAATGAGATGCTTGAAAAATCAGTTGAAAGAAAAGAAAACCCACTATTTATCAGGCGCATGAAGGAAGATTTAAAGGATTTTGAAGGTAAACCACTGTTTTTACCGAGACATGTAGAAACAATATCCTTTAATCTTGGAATTGACTCAAAAGATGAAAAAGAACTGTATAATGAACTTTCAAAATATGTGGAAAAACAGTATAATGGCGCGCTTAAAAAAGATAGTAAGCGAAATATAGCATTTGCCATTGTTATTCTTCAAAGGCGGTTTGCATCCAGTATCTATGCTCTATTGCGTTCACTCGAAAGAAGAAAGCAACGGCTTTGCGATTTGTTGAACTTTGCCCAAAATCAAAGTAAAGAACATGACTTAAAAGACTCTGAAGAGGTTGAAGACCTCGCCGAAAAAGAACGATGGAAGGTGGAAGAAAAATGGGAAACAATAAGTATTGCAGAAAACAGAGAGGAACTTAGGGAGGAAATAAAAACTCTTGATTTTCTTATAGAAAAAGCAAGAAAAATCATTGAGGAAGAATCAGAACTCAAGTTGAAACAGCTGAAAGAAACCCTCTCCATCCTTTCTAAAAAATTTTCAGACCCTAAAGACAGAAAAATTTTAATATTTACTGAGTCACGCGACACTCTTGAATATCTTCACAAAAAATTAAAGGAGTGGGGATACAATGCAAATGTGATACACGGTGGAATGAATCTTGAGGAAAGAGTGAGGGCAGAAAGTATTTTTAAGAATGAAACAGATGTTCTTGTTGCGACAGAGGCTGCTGGAGAAGGTATAAATCTTCAATTCTGTCATATGATGATTAATTACGACATCCCCTGGAATCCTGTCAGACTTGAACAAAGAATGGGCAGAATCCATCGTTATGGACAGCAAAAAGAGGTTTATGTTTATAACCTTGTTGCAGAAGACACAAGAGAAGGTAAAGTACTGAAGAGGCTTCTTGATAAACTTGAGGAAATTAAGTCTGCGCTCGGAAGTGATAAGGTTTTTGATGTGATAGGGGAAATCCTTTCTGATAAAAACCTCTCTCAACTTCTCATTGAGGCAGCGGCTAATTGCAGAAATATTGATGATATTTTGAATGAGTTAGATATAAAAGTTGACCAGGAGTACATTGCAAAGGTAAAAGAAAATCTGGGCGAAAGCCTTGCAACCAGATTTATTGACTATACCCGCATCACTGAGATGCACGCACAGGCTCGGGAACATAAACTCATTCCAGAATACACAGAAAACTACTTCAAAAAGGCTTTTGCTAAAGCAGGTGGAAGAATAAAAATCCGACAGGATAAATTTATTTCAATTGAATCTATTCCTGCCGGAATCCGTGGAATTGCTGAGGATGACCTTTTTAAAAAACAGTATGGAGGACTTTTGGATTCCTATCCAAAAGCAACATTTGACAAGGACATGGCATTTAAAAATCCAGACGCAGAATTTATCTCTTTCGGGCATCCCCTTTTCGAAGCAACAATGAAATGGGTGGAGAACAACTATTCAAAATCTCTTTTAAATGGTGCAAGTTTCATTGATCCTGATGGTAAGATGGATGGATATATACTATTTTATGAGGGAGAAATAAGAGATGGCACAAACGCGGTTGCAGGAAAAAGACTGTTTTCTTTCTTTGTTGGAAAGGATGGCTCTGTTAAACCTGTACCCGCATCCATCATATGGGACCTGGCTGAAGCGAATTTTAAGGATGAAACACAACCCAACATTGATGAACTAAGACAAAAGGTGATGCACCATGCCATAAAAAAACTCGAAGAATACAAAAATGAACTTTTAAAAGACCGCCAGCATCAAGCTGAAATTAAAGAAAAATACGGTGTAAAATCGCTTGAGAGTTTAATAGTTCAGTACGATGGTGAATTGATCAAACTCTATGAAAGAAAAGAGCAGGGTGAACAGGTTGATATTGTTATCAGAAACAAGAAAGAACGCAAACAAAAATACGAAGAAGACCTTAAAGAACTCAAAATTCGGATAGAAAAAGAAAAAACACTCACCATGTCAACACCCAGATTCATTGGAATTTTGCAGGTAAAACCTCCTGATCAAAACATTGAAATTATGAGTTCTGATGAAGAAATTGAAAAAATAGGAATGCAAATAGCCATAAAATATGAAATTGAACAGGGCCGTTATCCTGAAGATGTCTCTTCTGAAAACCTTGGTTTTGATATTCGCTCGCGCGATAAAGAAGGAAATATTCGTTATATAGAAGTTAAAGCACGTGCAGAAATTGGTGCAATCGCTTTAACACAGAATGAGTGGTTTAAAGCTCAACGTTTTGGCAATGACTACTATCTTTATGCTGTGATGAATGCAAAATCAAATCCAGAACTTTTTATAATTGTCAATCCCGCTCAAACACTCAAAGCAGAACAGCAGATTGAAATAGTCAGATACCTTGTGCCACCTGAACAATTGACCGAAAAAGGAATAAAGGTTTAAAAGGATATTAAATGAGAAAAAAAAGATTTATTGAAGAGACATTCCCTGTAAAAGAAGTCAGCATTGAATCAGCAAGAGAAAAAAATATAAGGCACGGCCATATCTCAACCCTTCATATCTGGTGGGCACGCAGACCGCTTGCTGCTTCACGTGCCACAAGTTTTGCCGCCCTAATTCCACCACCAGAAAATATTGAAGAATGGAACAAAAAGTGTGAGTTTATAGTAAATTTTTGTAAATGGGAAAATTCTCTGAACCAGCAGATGATTGAGAAGGCTCGTAAAGAAATTCTCGCAGCCAATGGAGGAGTTCCGCCAAAGGTGCTTGATCCATTTGCCGGTGGTGGTTCAATTCCTCTTGAGGCTTTGCGTCTTGGCTGTGAAACCTATGCAAGCGACTTAAACCCTGTTGCAGTTCTTATTCTCAAATGCACTCTTGAATATCCGCAAAAATATGGTAAACCAAAAACTGTGATGGTTAAAACAAAAGACGGGATGTTCAAAGATTTAAAAGAAACCGAAAATCCTCTTCTTAAAGATGTAAAAAAATGGGGTGAGTGGGTATTAGAACAGGCAAAAAAAGAAATCGGAAAATTTTATCCAGAAGACCCTGATGGTTCAGTTCCTGTAGGCTACATCTGGGCGCGTACAATTCCCTGTCAGAATCCTTCCTGCGGTGCCGAAATTCCTCTGATGCGCCAGTTCTGGCTTGCAAAAAAGTCCAATAAAAAAGTTTCACTCTTTCCATATGTTGAAGGCAGAAGTGTTCAGTTTAAAATTGTGGGCACAGGTTATGAGCCTATGCCTTCAAATTTTGACCC
>CAZHJN010000080.1:0-4371 GCA_964532995.1 uncultured bacterium | reverse complement strand
ATGGTTGTTCCGTGTTGGCTTCAGGCATTGCCAGAAACATCCGGCCAAGAAAAAAGGGACGAGAAAAAGCACCCAAGAGTTTCCCGCAAATAATGAAAATAATCTTATTCCTCCCAGTATTAACGTTAAAAAAGCACATATCAGCGTTGTTTTCTTTTGAGAAAAGCCGGCTTTTAAAAAACCGTGGTGTATATGGCCTTTGTCCGCAGTGAAAATACCCTGATGTTTTTTCAGACGCCTTATTACAGCCCATGCAGTATCTGCCAATGGGATTCCAAGAATTATTACGGTAATAATAAACGGACAGGCTGAAAGGGTTTTCTGGCAGGCAGTAATCGTTATGGCACTAAATAGAAAACCCACAAACAGAGAGCCGCTGTCGCCCATGAAGATTTTAGCGGGGTGCCAATTGTAAACGAGAAAACCGCCTATACTGCCGGCAAGAACCAGATAAAAAATGCCAGTTGTAGACAGGTTTAAAAAGAGTGTGGAGAAGAAGAAAAGAAATACGGAAGCGGTAACTGTTATCCCCCCGGCCAGGCCGTCAACCCCGTCAATAAGGTTTATGGCGTTTGTAAGCAGGACAACCCAGGAGACGGTAAAAAAAAGGCTGATAGAATATGCTGGTAAAGGATGGGGAATGATGTGCAGAAGAGGTATCCTGATACCGAAGGTGAATAACAATACACCTCCGATGATTTCAGCCATCAGTTTATAACGTGCCCTCAGTTCTATTAAGTCGTCTATAAGTCCTACGACAAAGATAAAGGTTGCAGGAATTAAAAGATTGAAAAAAATCGGCAGGGAATCAACCATTTTTTGACTCTGCCGCAATACGCATGAAAGCACTGTCAGGGAAACAAGAAAAGCAAGGTAGATGGATATTCCGCCTCCAAACGGAATAACTCCGTTATGAATGGTACGGTGGTTTGGTTTTGTAACACATCCGTTTTTTAAAGCCATCTTGCGGATTCCGTTGGTAAAAAAGCACGAAAGGAAAAAAGAAAAAACCATTGCAAAGAGATAAACGAAAACAAGTTCATTTTCCATTACTGATTTCCCTTCTGTAATATTCCCTGAAGAAAGCGAGAAGAACTCCTAAAAACACTGCCATAATACCGGCAATCATCATATTGTTTCTTATAATAGGTTTATATTTTTTCTCCGGCATGACCGCCCAGTCCAGCACCTGCACAGTAGGAGTATCCCTTGCTTCTTCGATCTTGGCATTTTCATGCTGGCTGATAAGCAAATTATGTAACGTCTCATGGGTTTTCAATTCTCTTATCAGCCTTCCCATTTCTGTTTCCATTGGAGGCAGTTTCAACAATGCCTGTTCCAACTCCCTTACCTCGTTTTCAAGTTTTATGATTTCAGGATTTCGCGAAGTGGTATAATCCTTTTTTGCCTCCAGTTGTATTTTTGCGGCAATGAATTTGCCCTGCAAATCTCCCGCTACTCTTGCTGATTCTTGCAATTCTCTTCCCAGAGAGATTCTGTGTTTTACCTGATAATTTTTCACTTTTTCTTCGGATTCTCTTAATGCTCCGGCAGTTTCCTGAAGACGTTCTTCTATGAATTTCCGCATCTGCCCTGCGGCCGTGATATTGAGATTTCTGTTAAGTTCATCAAGGGTAGAAACGTAGAAATTTGCCATATCGGCAGCTCTCTGAGGCTCAGTATCCATCACGCTCACATTTATTAATTTTTCCCGGGAAACACCTATTTCAGTCATTGCTGCAAGACGTTTCCTTGTCTCCTGCCTTGTTTCGCGTGCGTAAAGTTCTTGAAGGTTAAACCTGTCAATAACTGCATCGGCCATTGTTCTGCTTTTAAGGATAGAGAGGAAAACGTCGGAACTGCTTACCTGCGAAGGAAGTCCTTTTATTTCTGCTACGCTTATCAGTGTCTCCAATCCGCTTAATCTGCCTGTTTCAATTGGGGAAAGGATTGAAGCGGTTGCGCGGTAAATTTTGGGCATTGAAAAACTTATCAGCATAGTGATTACAACTGTTACTGTAAACAGGCTTAAGATAAACCAGAAGTTTTTTTTGATTACCAGCCAGTAGTCATAAAGATTTATTTCTTCTTTTTCGTTTTCCATGATGGTTTACCTCAGAAAAAAGGATACAGGCAGCGCTATGTTGTAAAAAATTGTGGCAACATCCTTGGCAATCTGCCTCCAACCGACAATTTTTATCTCTTCAGGCACTATAATGGTATCGCCCTGATATATAATTCTTGATGCACTTCGTCCTCTAACCTGATATTCTTGAGCAACGGCAGTGCCATCTGCCCTGATGACAAAAATGTTCCTTGTGTCGGCATTTCTGGTCAGCCCGCCGCACATATCAAGGTAATAGTCAATGTTTCTGTCTTTTGTCCAGAGAACAGCTCCGGGATTGTTAACCGCACCAACTATATTAACTACCATTGGCGGCTTGCTGATTGAAAGCGTATCGCCTCCCTCAAGAATTAAGTCATCGGGCGAATCTTTAAACTCGTCCAGTTTTTTAAGATTTATAGGAACTCTCCCCAGGGGGATGTATGAAGCCAGAAGAGAGATAAGCCTTCTCTGTTCAACCAGCAACTGCGCTCTTTCTGAATCTTTGTCAGTCTCGGCAATGCCAACCGCCCTGAGGAGCATTTCCTCCTGTGTCCTTATCAGCCTGTCAATGTGTTCTCTCTGAACAGCCCGGACGGACTCTCTTGTAAATACCGCGCCTTGTAGAAACGCTTCATCTGTAAAACCTCCTGCCCTCTTCAAAACAGAACTCAGCCTTTCCCCCTGTTCAATTGTATACTCCCCGGGCAACTTCACTTCTCCTTTTAACACCACCGTGACAGGTTCTTTCCACTCTGAAAGAATTTTTATTCTGTCCAGCGGTTGAAGAAAAATGTTTTCACTTTCTTCCCCCTTGAAAAGTTTTTCCGGGGAGAAGAAGAAGATTTTTGTTTCCATTGAAGGAAAATCAATCCGTTCTATCTCTGCACGCTGCAGGTATGCTTCCGGGTGGAGTGCTTCGGGAGTGAGGATGTCGCTTAGTGCAAGACCTGATTTCCATTGGTATTTTCCCGGATATTTGACAAATCCTTCAAGGAAAATCTTGTTATAGATGCGCGGGTCAACCGGGAATATCCTGACAATATCTCCGTCATGCAACTTTATATTCTTCTCAGTGTCATAGCCTCCAAAAATTTCGGAAACATCTTTGAGGTCAATAATTGATTTTTTATCATGCCTGTCTATCCGCCTTATCTGGATTCTCCCGCCGTATGCAGAGGATTTTGCCCCGCCTGCCAGGTTAATAACATCCAGAAGATTTTTTTCTCCGTTTAATTCATAAATGGCAGGCCTTCTTATCTCGCCTTCAATGGTTACCATCGGACCGGCAAGGGGGATAAAGACAGTATCTCCTGATTGGAGCCTGTAATCATGCGATTTATCTCCGTATAAAAGAAACTGGTAGGTATCTACGGTGCCGACTATTTCACCGTCTCTTATCAACTTGATGTTTCGCATGCTTCCTATTGAAGACGGTCCCCTTGACAGATATAGGGCGTGAAAAAGAGTGGAGAGAGAAGAAAGTTCATAGGCACCGGGATTCTTTGCCTCTCCGAGAACGAAAACCTTTATGCTCCTCAGCCGGCTTATTGTTACCACGAGTTCAAAGTTGGTATAATATTTACCAAACTGCTGCTTTATCAAGTTTTCTGCCCTTTGAAACGGAATACCGGCAAGATATATTCTGCCAATCTGCGGGAGGAATATACCGCCGTCGTTGTCAATAGTTACCTGCTCTCTCATATCTACCATGCCCCAGACCTCAATTATCAGTTCATCTCCCGGGCCTAAGACATAATCAGGGCTGACAGGAACCTCTGTTATGGGAGTGAAGGTTGAAAGAGGCAACATAAAAAACCGCTCTCCGAATCTTAAAATCTCTTCTTCAGGAACAATCTTTATTCCTTCTTCCCATAAATCAGTTTCTATTTTTTTATCGTCCGGTATGGGTTGCTCTGATTTTCTGTCCGCCGTCCGTTCTTTATCAGTTTCTATTTTTTTATCGTCCGGTATGGGTTGCTCTGATTTTCTGTCCGCCGTCCGTTCTTTAGTTGTAAATTCCGGAGATGTTTCTTCTTTTTCTTGCAGTCGAGAAACAGGGGAACTCTTTTGAGCAAAAACAGTCGTAGATAAAGTTAAACCGATGACAGAAAGTAGTAAGAACAGTATGGATTTTTTCAATTGGTCCTCCTTTTTACAGCAGTTATTCAATTGCCTGCTACATCAGTTTTATTTTCACAGGTAAAATTTATAAATTTTCCAACAGGAAATATTGTAAATATTCAGTGAACCACGTCTTGCTTACC
>CAZHJN010000079.1:0-4392 GCA_964532995.1 uncultured bacterium | reverse complement strand
TTAAATCCCCCTCAATCCCCCTTTACGAAAGGGGGAATTAGGAGTAGTTCAAAGGGGGAGGTAAGAGAGAGGGTGAAGGAGGGCAGGGATGGATTTGAGAGCATTTGAAAATAAAAATCCTGATAAACCTTTCTTTCATCAAAACTGTCAAAATTATGAAAAACAATGTATAATAATAAGAACAGGGAGGAAATATGAGAAAAGCATTTTTAGCAGTATCAATCTGCGCAATTTTTATGCTTTTTCTCACCGGATGCCAGACTCCTATGAGCGGTTCAAGCTATGAAAGGCGGGAAGCCCGTAAGTTGCAGACAGTTTACTATGGAACAATTGTCAGTATCAATGAGGTAACAATTGAAGGCGAGGCAGGTCCAGCAGGAACTATTACAGGCGCTGCTGCTGGTGCAGCAGTTGGCAGTACGATAGGAAAGGGTTCAGGGAAAACAGCAGCCACAATCATAGGAGGGGTGGCAGGTGCAGTGGCAGGTGGAGCTGTTGAAAAAAAGTTAACCACAAGGGTTGGTCTTGAAATTACTGTAAAGCTTGAAGATGGTAGAAATGTTGCTATCATTCAGGAAAAAACCCCTGATGACAATTTCAGGGTTGGTGATGCTGTTCAGGTGATATACGGTTCTGATGGAACCGCCAGAGTAAGACCGAAGTAATATCTTTATGAAGTGGTTGGCCCTCTGCGTTTGAAAGGATAAGTTGTTGTGCCACTTTTTTTCGATGATTAACATTCAGACACTCTTGATGAATTTTTCTATGGCTTTTCACAGATTGCCGTTTTGGACGATGATGTTGATGATGACTGTCTTTTGAAAAAAAGGTCACAAAGAAGGCCGGACCAGTTTTTAGTATATTTCCTGACTACTCTATTTTTATAACCTCCCAGGGAACAAAATCATAGTTGATACCACCAATCTTTATTGTTGTGGAGAAAAAAAGATAGTCAGGATAATTTAAGTCAGAAATCTTTATTCTGAAACTTATTCTGTTTTTCAACTTTTCATACCTGAGATTTTGATGACAACTGACACCTGTTGCTGTCAATATTTCATCTACTTTTTTCAGGTCTATTTTGATTTTTGGCATTTCTGCAAATTTAGTGTCCTTTCTGAAGGGATAAAAATAAGAGATGTAATTGGTTGGCATGACTATTTTTTCTTTCTGTATAAACTCCACATTCAGAAAATCGTTATCTTTTTTCAAACAACAGTAAAAAGGATAGGATAAGTTTCTGTAATCTTTAAATTCGGCTTCTTTCTCGCTTTCCAGTCTCAGAATCTGGCTTTCATTCACACTTTCATCCTTTTCTTTATAGAAAATCTCATTTTTCCTGGCAAAGGCATAAAACCAGGTTTTCTTAAATATCGTCTGGGAATTAAAACAATCTATTGCGGATATTTTGTTCTTTATCTGACGGTCTTCAAGGGATACCATGTACCATTCAGAACTTGCTGGCATATCCACAGATAACAATAACTCTGATTGTTTCTGGGGGTAGTTTTTAAAATGAATGATATAAATGAATATCTCAGGGCTGATATTTTCAATTTCAAGTATTGCAACCCTGATAAAATTATAAAGCGCCCTGTGGTCTACATTTGTGTCGAATGGGGAAGTAATAAATATTTTTGATGGATTGATTTTTTGTATTATGTTTTTCAAATCTTCCAGAATACTGGTGCTGAAATACGGTTTTCCGTATGAGTAGTTTTCTTTATAGGGAACAGAGCTTGCTCTTGTTAAAAAACTTCTGAAAGGTTTTTTAGAATTGTCCCAGAAATCTTCCCATATTTTTAAACACCCAAAATCAGGATAGCCGAGGAAAATCAAATTTTCCTCTGGTATACCGATAATTTCTGTTGCCTTTGATGATTCCTTTCTTCTTATTTCACCCAGTTTAATATAATCAGCAGGTTTTAATATAATCTTTTTCTCGTATACCCTGAACGGTATCTGGTTATGATCTCCGTTTGTCAGATACACCACATAAAGTTCGCCCTCGTTTTCCAGTACCTTTTGAATTAAACCAGCACATCCTAAAATTTCATCGTCAGGGTGAGGTGCAAAGACTATGATTCTTTCACCTTTTTCAATGGACAGATTTTTTATTCCAGCCAGGCAGATGGAATAAAAAAAAATTGCCGCAAAAAACAGGAACTTTCTCAGCATTGTATAAGAAACTGGTTTCCTTCAGTATTTTTTACCCTGAAATTTAATCACTTTCTTTCGTCGGTGTCAATCAGGTCTTTTAGATCTGGAATCAAAATAATTTTTTTCTTTCCAGAGGAGCCGCCATCAAAAACCAATTTTCTTATTTTTTGTTTTTGCCTTTCTTTTTCACTTTTTCTGAATTTTCCTTAATCACCTTTACCAGAACCAATCCATCTTTCTTACTTTCTTTACATAATACAGATATCTTTTCACCGGCCTTCAGATTTCTGATTTCTTCCTGCGCCTTTGGTTTTATGGCTTTCATCGTAATGACAGATCCGTCTGATTTCTTTACAGTTATTATACTGAGACCTGTATCCACACTCACAATATCACCCTCTATTTTCTGGAATTTTTCAAAAAACCGAACCGGAGCTTCTGATTTTCCAGATTGCGAAGATTTCTGTGCTTCAGAGGACTGAACATTTGTTGCGAAAAAAATAAAGAGAATTGTTGCAAGAAACATTTTTACAATTTTTTTCATCTGTATCACCTCCTGATATTGATTTTCGTTTGATGGCGGCTCCCTTTCAAATAAATAGATTGTTTTTGTCAGGGAATGGTTTATTGTATAAAATAAGCTGGATGAAAATAAAAAATTTCCTTATAAGTGGTTTGCCGCAATGCGGTAAAACCACACTTATTAAGGAAGTTGTATCACAATTAGATATCGAGAAAAAAGGTTTTTTTACAGAGGAAATAAGAGAAAATGGAGAAAGGACGGGATTTAAGATTGTTACATTAAGCGGGAAACAAGTGATTCTTGCCCACAGGAATTTTGCTTCTCCTTACAGGGTTTCAAGATATGCTGTTTCAATCTCAAACCTTGAAAATGTCGCAGTGAAAGAAATTGAGCAGGGGCTGCATGGAAACTTTCTGATTGTCATTGATGAAATCGGGAAAATGGAACTATTCTCAGAAAAATTCAAAGAAACTGTAATCAGAGCTTTTGATAGTAAAAACAGGATTCTTGGAACGATTCTATTCAAATCCAACTCATTCTGCGATGGAATCAAGAAGAGAAATGATACAAAACTTTTGTTATTAACCAGAGAAAACTATTGCGCAGTTAAACAAGATCTCTTGCAGTTACTAAATCAATAGATTACAGGGACTTGTCCTGCTGTTTCCTGCATCAGGCCTTCGTTTACTTTTCAGGAGTAAGTATCTTAACCTGGGCTGATTTTACAAGAGATGAAAATTTTTCAGCATCTGATTTTGATCCCACGATATCGCCGAAATGGATTGGTATCGCAATTTTCGGTTTTATTGCCTCAACTGCCTTTGCTGCTTCTTCAGCTGTCATTGTATAGGTTCCGCCAACAGGCAGCATAACAATGTCAGCCTTTATATTTTTCATCTCAGGGATAAAATCAGTATCGCCTGCAATATAAATTGAAGAATCAGCAAACTTTATAACATAACCAACCCAGTTGTTTGATTTTGGATGAAACTGCTTGTTTATATTATAAGCAGGTACACCAGCAATTTTCACCCAGCCAAGGTCAATTTCATGCCCGGGCGCTATTGATTTTTTAATACCTTTTCCAATTTCCTTAAGACAATCGGAAGGACCTATGATTGTTGTTTTTTCAGTTGCGATTTTATTTATATCAGGCACACTCAAATGGTCATAATGTGAATGAGTGATAAGGATAAGTTCCGCTTTCACTTTATCTGATTTCAGTTTCCAGGGGTCAACATAAATGCTTTTTCCATCCTTTTCAATTAAAATACTTGCATGTCCCAGCCATTTTATATTTTCAACCATTTTTTTCTCACCTCCTGCTTTTGATATTCCACAGAAAACAAGAAAAACAATTACCGGAAATAAAATTTTGAGTTTTTTCATATTTTATCACCCCCAGAAATAATATACTTTTTCTTCAAAATAAAATCAAGGAACAAAATAAAAGTCTCAACTGGTAAATAATGGTTGTCCTGCCATAAATATAAATGTTTCAAAAATTTGACATTCTTTTAGATCTTCGGACCTTCCTCTAAAAAAATGGAAGTTATTACTTTTTCTCAGCTTGATATACCATAATCTGTAAACTATCTGCCCGGAATATACCTCATTCTTTTTCTTACTTTCCCCTTTCATATCTTACCTCCCCCTTTGACCTACTCCTACTTCCCCCTTTGAAAAAGGGGGATTAAGGGGGATTTAAG
>CAZHJN010000078.1:0-4766 GCA_964532995.1 uncultured bacterium | reverse complement strand
AACAACGGAGGGGGTGGGATTCGAACCCACGTCCCGATTACTCGAGAACACGCTTTCCAAGCGTGCGCACTCGGCCACTATGCGACCCCTCCAGAATAGAAATTACTGGCTGGATTTTCTTGCGAAAAGCTTTGCCGGAAATTCATAACCGGCTTTGATACGTTTTTCAAGTAGCTTCTTTGCAAGCCTGTTCAATCGTTCATAGGGGATGACACCTTTTTCAAATTCTTTAAGCTGCTGCTTTGCAACATTTTTTCGCCTGTGATAGTATTTTTCAAGTAATCTCTGCTGTTTTTTCATAAAAAACCTCCTGGAAGTTTGAGCATAAATATTTTACTGGAAGCAGGTATAATGTCAAAACATCAGGGCAGAACCTTGAGTATCTTTCTGACAGGTTCAATCCTTGAACAAACATACTTTCTTATCCATAAATCCGGCACAAGTCCTTTATGAGCTTTTGCCCATTCCTTTGCAAAATGCACCAGTTTATCCATTGATTCAGAGACGGCTCTTTTTGCTTCTTTTGCCCTTGCGGGATTAAGTCTTTCTGGTTCTCCCGCAATGTGAGCCTGCTGAAGATAGTTTCTTATTCTGGCAAATGCAGAATTTCTCCAGTTCTGCAATTGTTCTGAAGCTTCACGGCAGCTGAAAAAATGGTCTGTTTTTACACCTTTTCTCTGGCAGTAATTAAGAAAATCCTTTACCCAGTCAGTTATAGATTCTGGAAGCTCTCCATCCCAGGCAATCCTGCCTGCAAGGACAAGACTGTCAAGGCTTGATTCAATACTCTCACACGGGCTTAAAAAAGTATTGTAACGGCTCCATCCAGTGGCAATGACTCCTTCAATTCTGGTTTTTTTCGCATATTCAACCCATGCAAGCATATTGGCTGTTCTGTTTTCCAGATTCGGTATGTCAGCATAAGCGCCATCTGCGCCCTTAAAGGCAGAACCAGCCCACAGTTTGCAGCCGGCTTTTATGAATTTTTCAATCACATCTCTGGTGATGAAGTTAAATGGGTCTTTTCCATAACTCCAGCACACAAAACTGGTTTGCCTGCCTATTTTCTCAAGTTCAACAATATCCCATTTTCTCATCATATCATCCCATATAACAGGCCTGATACCTGACGAATTAAGCAATTCAAATAATGGTTCAAGATGATAAAGATACAATGAAGCCCTGCCGTTTTTTTTAACAAATTTACTGCATTTTTCACACGAGCCCAAACTCCAGACCTCATCACCACCAAGGTGAAAGTATCTGATGTTTTTGTGGGTGGAAAGAATATCTCTGATCATGTTTTCTATAATCTTTCCTGAGCCTTTTTTTAAGGGGCAGATATCATTTACACTATCAGGAATCTCCCTGAATCTACTGAATTTTTTCTTTGAAAGCACATTTTCAAGATGTCCGAATGATTGAACAAGCGGAATAACCTCAATATTAAGTTTTTCTGCTTTTTCAAGGAATTTTTTTACTGTTTTTACTGAATAGGCGGTTTTATTTTTGAGCTCTGGATATATCCTCCATGGATATGTATCTTCCCACTCAACAAGCACACAGTTGATTCTTGCAATGTGAAAAAGTTCAAGAAGTTCAAGCAACCTGGATGGTGAGGGAGGCAAACCTTTAAGGTCAAGATGGATACCCCTTATTTTCATAACCGGTTCACTTTTTGAAAAAAATGCATCTTTCATTGTTCTTTCCTTTCATTAAGATAAATACCAAAAATGAATCTGCCTGTGTTTTTCTCTGCTCTGTGCGAATAGAAGATATGAGTGTTTTCAGCTGTGCAAATATCAGAAACAAAGATACTGTTTTTCCTTATGCCAATTTCCATAAGCTGGAATACGACAATTCCCTTCAAATCAATATGGAATTTATCCCTTTCATAAATGACATATTTACCATAATTAACAGCAAATTTTTCAGCAATTCCATCTGATACACAAAAACATCTATAACATATTGATGGACTTATACATACGATGAGTTTGAATGGATCACATCCACACCTATTAACCATGTTTTCCACAAGTTTTCCACAGATATTCATATGGCAACCGCGCCAGCCACTGTGAGATACTCCTGCAATATGCTTTTCAGTGTCGTACACAATAATCCCCACACAATCGGCAAGTGTGATGGCAAGGCAGATACCCGGCTGGTCTGTAAACATTGCATCTGCCTGTAAAACAGGAACTTGCAGAGCCTTTCCGCAATCGGATTTATCCACATAAAGCACTTTATCTGTATGAGCCTGATTGAGGAAAACAAAAGATTCTATCGGTATACCTGTTCTTTCAGAGCAGATAATCCTGTTTTTCTTTACTGTGTCCTGTCTGTCATTTGTATTGAATCCCAGGTTAAGGCTCTCGTATGGCAAGAGTGAGACACCTCCATATCTTGTTGTGCAAAAATTGAACACCGGAATACTGTCAAAACTGATATAAAACGGATAGTTTGTGTAATTCATTTTTTTTCAAGTTTCTTTTCAAGAGATTTTTGCGCAAGGACAAGGGTTATGTCTGCCCTTGTTTTTTCAAGAATCTGCCTGAGCACATCCACTGACCTTCTCAATCCTCTTGTTATGACATCAGGATAATCAAATGAGCTGAGAAAATAATAAACCTCATCCATAAAAGATAGCCATGCTTCAAGTTCATCTGTTTCATCTGTTCTGATTTTATCCAGAATATGCCTTCTCAACTCTCCCATCGCCTCTGCCAGACCATGCATAAAACTTATTCTGTCAAAAACATTAAAATCAGGTATGAAAAGGCTTTTTTCCTTAAGGATTCTGTAAAAAATCAGTCCCTCAATAAGCTCCTTTTCTGCATTATGAAGAAATCCTGCATACTGAATTTCAGGAAATTTGATGAGTTCCTGACGGGCAGCAATAAGCATTGATATTGCCTGCTCAAGGAGTTTTCTTGATTCTTCAAGTTCACCCTGGTGTATCTTTTTTATAGCCCTTGATGATAAACGCGTGACCTCCCGGGACATCTTCAGTGATTTTTCGCGCGCATTATCTTCGCTTTCAAAAAAATCTCTGAAACTTTTTTCCAAACTTTCTAATTCTGTTCTCCTGCTGATTTTTTTCATAGTATTTCTCCAGTTCACTTTTTATTGCGAAAACATCTCTGTAAGGAATGTTTTTGGTTTCATTGTTTCCTTTTGTTTTCTTTTTTACTTCTGGTTTAAAAATTGATAAAAATTCTTCAACTTTTAAGACTTTCATACCTGCAAACTTAGCATGTTTTCTTATCTGATTGTCATTTGAAACAACTATCGCGTTATGTTTGAGGGAATTGATTTTCCTTATAATAACATCGTCGGCTGTGGCATCATAAGACCACAGAATTTTAATATTTCCGGAGGATACCGGCGTTTCAGCCCATCCATCAAACGCAACAGTAAATTTTACAGAAGGATGCTGTCTGCAGTAACTTTGCAGAAAAACAATCAGGGATTCCCTGTCATCAGGAGCCTGGAGTGTCCCCTGCCAGATTTTATGCTTGATTATATTGTTCCCATCAAGAATGTAATGCATTTAACTAAAGAACAGGAAAATAGTTTTCAATCTCATACTGGCTTACACAGATTCTGTATTTATCCCATTCAATTTTTTTGTTTTCAATAAATTTTTCAAAAATATGGTCACCAAGCACCCTTCTTACAAGAACACTTTTTTCTGTTTCATGAATTGCCTCTATTAAACTTCCTGGCAGTGTTTCAATACAGTTTTTACTCTTTTCTTCAGCGGTCATCTCATAGATGTCTGTCTCAATGGCAGGAGAAAGCTTTAGTTTTTCTTCAATTCCAGCATATCCTGCAGAGAGAATAACTGTAAAGGCAAGGTACATATTGCATGCTGGATCCGGACTTCTCAGTTCTATCCTGCTTGCACTTTCCTTTCCAGGTTTGTATATTGGCACACGAACAAGTGCGGAACGATTCTTCCTTCCCCAGGAAATATAAACAGGCGCCTCATATCCCGGCACAAGCCTCTTGTATGAATTGACCCATTGATTGCAGATTGATGTTATTTCTCTTATGTATTTCAGAAGCCCGGCAGTATAGGATTTTGCTACCTGTGAGAGATAATTCGGGTCTTTCCCATCATAAAAAGCATTCTTGCCATCTTTGAAAAGTGACTGGTGAATATGCAGTCCGCTTCCATTCTGACCGAAAAGTGGCTTTGGCATAAAGGTTGCATAAATTCCGTTTGAAGCTGCAATCTGTTTGATAAGTATTTTCAGGGTAACCATCATATCAGCCACGCTCAATGCATCAGAATATCTTATATCAATCTCATGCTGGCTTGGAGCAACTTCATGATGTGCTGCTTCAACCCTCATTCCCATTTTTGCGCACATTGAGACCGTTTCATTTCTCACCTGAGAACCAAGATCTGCCGGAATAAAATCAAAATAGGTCGCCTGGTCAAGAAGTCCTGGATTTTCCGGAGTTTTGAAGTAAAAAAACTCAAGTTCAGGTCCAACATTAAGAACATATCCCTGCTTTTTTATATTCTGCAGGCATCTTTTAAGGATATAACGTGAATCGCCATTATAAAATTTGCCCTCAGGGGTTAATATTGAACAGAAAAATCGCGCGGTTGGAAGTTTTGCCCATGGAAGGACAAGATAGGTTTCTGGTTCTGGTTTCAAGATCAGGTCGCTCTCAAAAATTCTTGCAAACCCTTCAATGGATGAACCATCAAAACCGATTCCTTCTTCAAGTGCTTTCTCAAGTTCGTC
>CAZHJN010000077.1:0-4999 GCA_964532995.1 uncultured bacterium | reverse complement strand
TGCCGGGAGAGGGATTCGAACCCTCACGGAAATTACTTTCCAACGGATTTTAAGTCCGTAGCGTCTGCCGTTCCGCCATCCCGGCTGGATGTAAATTATTATAACCCTGAATAAAAATTTTTGGAATTTTTTACACCTTGAGGTATCTACGTCAGAGATTGATTGGAATTTATTATGGAATGACTTCTGAAAATTTCTGAAAAACCGAGTTTATTCCTGGACAGGCAAATTTCTGCAAAATTTCAGAATTATAAATAATCCATCGATTTGATCCCTGTGGTCGTGGGAAACAACAATTTCTTGAATCTAGCTTTTTATATTTGCTGAAAACAAGGCGATATTTTGTCTTCATCAAAAAGGGATTTTTACATCAATAAGACAGGAAAAACCCGAGCCAATAAATAAATCTTCTTTTGATGCACTGGTATAAAAAAAAGCTTGATGTTTATCCTATTCTCTTACCATCAGTGTTCCGCATTTCGGGCAGACCAACGTAGAACAGGGAACTCCAGGTTGATGAGGAACTTTTGTTTTGCAGTTCGGGCAGATGCAATTTTTAGGATAACCTGCTTCCATTTGTCCCCTTCCAATTCCTGATCCTCTGCCATAGCGTCCCGGCCTATTTCTTCCCGGCATATTTTATCTCGTTTCTGCTTTTACTTTTATTTCTCTTCTGATTTTTCAAGCGCTTTGATCCGTTCGTTTATCAGGTTTAATTGGTTCTGAATAAATTGCGCTTGTTTCTTTAATATTTCTAATTCCTGAGTTGCAGTAATCCAACCAGGTATTCCGAAGGCGCGCCACCAGAATCCTCTTCCGCATCTGCACCATGAGAAGGTTCTAAATTCCCAGGGATACCACATTGGTCCTGTTCCATCACCATATGGCATCTTTTTTCACCTCCTTATTGCAAATGGGAACCATTTTTAATAATTCTACCTGCGACGATTCCACCTGTCAATATTCTAAATGGGATTAAAATTTTATTCCAGAGACAAAATAGAAATCGGGTTCATCAATAATTTTCAAAGGAGTGAAACCGCTTTGCTTCAAAAGTTTAGCAAGAGCGCTTCCTGGCGGTATTCTGTCTTTCTTAATACAACCGCCTGCTTCCCTGTGTATTCTGTTTACAAAATCTTTGCCTGTTGGATGTGAGATTACAAGTAAACCACCTTTTTTCAAAATCCTGTGAATTTCCTTAAGTGCAATCTTTTTTCTTTCAAAATGGGGAAAGCAGGCATTGCAGATTACACAATCAAAATAATCGCCTTGAAAATCTGTTTTATGGATGTCGGCAACAACAAATTCAACAGGCAGTTTTGCCCATTTTTCTTTTGCCTTTTTTATCATCTCGGATGAATAATCAATTGCAATGAGAACACCTTTTTTTTCTATTTTTTTTACCAGATAAGGTACCAGTACTCCTGTTCCTGTTCCGACATCACAAACGATTGAGCCTTTTTTTATTTCTGCTTCTTCAACGACTCTGGTTAAGTTTTTATGTGGTGGATGGCAATCCCAGTGTTCAGCGTGCCTGTCAAAAAATTCTTTTTTATTTTCCTGCACGATATCTCCTTTTTGGAGAAAAAATGGTTGCTGCAATAAAGATTAAGACAGAGAACAATGCAATGGGTGCTCCTGCAGGGATATTGAGCCAGAACGCAACAAGCAATCCACAGCATCCTGAAAGGATTCCAAAAAAACCTGAGAAAAAAAACATTTTTTTCAGGTCATAGGTAAGCTGATATGCAGCCGCAGCAGGATTAACTATCAGGGCAAAAACCAGCAGTCCTCCAACTGCCTTTATTGATGCGGTGATGGATGCTCCGCACAGAAATAAAATGAAATAATAGATTTCTTTAGCTTTGATTCCTGTGGCTGATGCTATTATTCTGTTAAAGATCAGTAGATGGACTTCTTTGAAGAATAGAATTACAAAGAGTAAAACAATTGAACATGTTATACCAACTATAACAAGGTCGGTGTCTGTTACTGTAAGGATATTTCCCCATAAAAATCTTAATCCTTCACTTTTTGAACCAGGAATAAGCGGTAGAAGGAGAAAAGATAGTCCAAGCGATGAGGAAAAAATTATTCCGAGGGATGTGTCTGCTTTAATTTCACCTCTGTCAGAAACAGGTCCAAGAATTCCTGCAACAATAAAACAGAAAATAAATGATGAAACAACAGGATTTATTTTCAAAAGGATTCCAGCAAGAGCACCAGCAAAAGCAGCATGAGACATACATACTCCGATAAAAGAGATACCCATTGTAACTATAATCACTCCAATCAGAGAACAGGTAAGTCCTGTAAGAATTGCTGCCAGCCATGAGTAAACAATGAAACTATGAATTTCCATTTATTTCTTCTGTTGAAACAATTTCCCCATCTTCAAGATAAAGAATTCTGTTGCACATTTTCTTAATGACACTTTTCTCATGCGCTACAACTATCATTGTCAATTTTTTCTCTTTTTGCCAGTCCATAATAATTTTTATGATTTTTTCTTTGGAAGATTCAGAGATGGATGAAAAGGGTTCATCAAGGAGAAGTATTTCAGGGTCCTGCATCATTGCGCGTGCTATCATTGTTTTCTGTTTTTCTCCACCTGAAATCTGGCCGAATGGCCTTGAAAATAAATCCAATATTTCAAGTTTTTCCATGATTTCTTTTGCTTTTTCTATATGTTTCGAATCAGGATATTTGAAAAGACCGACTTTTCCATAACAACCACTTAAAACAACTGTTCCGGTAAGTATTGGTATTCTTGGATCAACTTCAAAATTTTGTGGAACATAGCCTGTGATAAGTCTTATTATGTGGGCAGTTTCTGATGTTAATTGTGTGTCTTCGATTATTACTTTTCCCTGAAAAGTTAGTATCAGACCATTGACAAGATTAAGTAGAGTTGTTTTTCCTGCTCCATTCGGACCATATACTGCGATACAATCTTCTGGTTGAACCGAAAAAGATATGTTTTGGAGTATAATTCTGCCGTTTCTTGAAAGGGAGACATTTTCAAAAAGGATTTTTTTCATTCATTTCTGATTATTTATAGCATCTTTTAGAAGAGAAAGGTTTTTCATCACAGTGTCTTCAATTGTTTTTGTGTTTTTCAAACCCCCAGGGAAATTACTCAGTATTGCATGAGGAACACCTGTATTTTTTGATAACATTTTTCCAATGGATGTTCCACTCTGAAGGTTGCTTACAATGATTTTAACATCATTTGAAATTATTTTTGAAATCAGGCTCGATATTGTCACAGGTCCTGTGTCTTCATCTCTTCCAAAGGTATCAATAACCTCCAGTCCCAGGTGATCAATAAAATTTTTTTGCATACCAGCACAAACTATCTTTATTCCTGCTAATTTATTTTCTGAAATGTATTGTTTTACCCTTTTATCGAGCAGATGCATCCTTTTTATGTAAGAGTCAAGATTTTTTTCATAGAAATTTGAGTTTTCCAGGTCAAGTTCTTTCAAAATTGCACAGATTTTTTCTGCTGCCTTTATCTGAGTTTCAGGCACAAGCCAGTTTCCGTGAACATCTATTTTGAATAATTTTGCATCAGATTTAGACACGGTTTTTGAAACATCCTCGACAAATCCTTCCCAACCATGATGTAAAAGTATTCCGCCATTATGCAATCTTTTAATGTCATTTGGTTTCAGCTCATAATGGCCGGGACAGATTCCTGGTGGTATCATGGTTGTCACATTTACTGATTTACCACCTATCTCTTTTGCAAGCAAAGAGAGATGAGATGTTGTTGAAACTATTTCAATCTGCGAAGCAAAGCATGATAAAGCCAGCAGTAACAGTATTAAAAAAATCTTTTTCATCTTTTATTTTTATTCTCCCGCGTATTCTGTATCCCAGTATTTCCTCCAGTCAGGTGCTATGTTGGGATTTGCCGGGATTGGAGTTCCATCGTCTGCTACATCTCTGACATCGCTGTGAAATTGTTCTGGTTTCATCCATGCAACATGGCCATCACCAAAAAGAATATTTGCTCCACCTGTGTGAATTCTGCACACTGCCCAGTGGCTTGTTCCCGCATTGTTAAATACTGTGGAACTGTCAACGCTTAAAACTCCTATATCGCTATAAGGTGCTCCAGCACTACAGCCACCTTTTCCATCTCTTTCTCTTCCCCAGTCAAGTACCATAATCTTTTGTGATGGGTTAACAACTCTGCTTCTTTTTTGACCCATAAAGCCAGGAAATATGCCGCTTCCGATGTTATAGCCCTGTCCTAAAAACCAGTTATCAGTAGCAATTGTCCTGCCATGTCGTGAAGGACACTGAGAGATTCTGTTTCTCATCTCTGGAGAAACATAAACCCATAGCCTCGATTTCCACTGAGGATTGACAGGGTAGAACTCATCATAATCGTTTGCATAAAGTTCCATCGCTATTCCAATCTGTTTGAAATTACTCATACACACTGCTTGCCTTGCCTTTTCTCTTGCTCTTGAAAGAGAAGGAAGAATCATGGCTGCAAGAATTGCCACGATGGCAATCACAACAAGCAGCTCAATCAAAGTAAAACCTTTTCTCACGTCCCCCCCCCCTTGGTTAGGTGTCACAATTATAAAATACGTGCTACCGTTTGTCAAGTTAAAAAATCCCACTGATGTTTACCTGCTTTTTTCTAAAGAGAGATTTCAAATCCATCCCGGCGTTCCTTTAGAAAAGGAAGGAGATATTGTAGTGAAGATGAGGAAGAATAAAATCTCCCCCAGCCCCTCTTTACAAAAGAGGGGAGTCCCCGCTTTCTTATCTTACTTCCCCCTTTGAACTACTCCTACTTCCCCCTTTGAAAAAGGGGGATTGAGGGGGATTTCAAATCCACCCCAGCCCTCCTTTGATAAAGGAGGGAGAAATAACAAGGTTCCCCCCTTTGAACTACTCCTACTTCCCCCTTTGAAAAAGGGGGATTGAGGGGGATTTCAAATCCACCCCAGCCCTCCTTTGATAAAGGAGGGAGAAA
>CAZHJN010000076.1:0-5048 GCA_964532995.1 uncultured bacterium | reverse complement strand
AAAAATATCAGCAGTTTTATAAACGGGTAGACGTGGTTGAGTGAGGACTTACAAATTTTCTTAATCATTTATCTTCTTCAATATTTGAGTGGTCTTTGAAAAATTCATGAAAAACAGATTTGGAAATATTGGTCATTTTGTCTAATTAATCAAAAAGCGCTTCTTCTTTGGAATTGCATTATGTCCGTGTCAAGAATCATTCCTTTATCTATTATAGTGGCCTTCTCAAGTACTGCATTTTCATTCTCTTCAGTTAGGTCATCTATAAATTTCGCAATTTCGTGACTTATACTTTCAGACGCTGTTTTCCAAAAAATGGCCGGTGTGTGGTCTACTGCATAATGAATGATTCCATCGACTACATATATTGGTTTTTCTATTGTTGTTGGGTAACCGGTTTCAATTTCCATTTGATGATTGCAACTAATATCAATTATCATGGAGCCTTTTTTCATTTTTCTTAAATCGTCTTTGTATATAATCCGGTGCTCATTAAAAACATTCCATAATATCGCATTTACAATAACATCATATTTCCCAATATCTTCATTAAGTGAATTTATACTGCTTCTGTCATATAAAGTAATATCCACTCCCAATTTTTTTAAAATTTTTATCGCTCCTGTAGCGCAATTTCCTTTACCAAGTACAGCTATAGTGCAGTTGTAAAGAGGTTTTCCGATATATTGAGAAGCATGCATTATAGCTGCCTCACCTGCAAGTTCATTGTTTCTCCAGAAAACATGCCGATTGTCCTTGAACATTTTTTCCCATGCTATGGCAGTCATTTTTTTCTCAATAAGCAAATCCGTGATTTCTTTATTTTGTACCGCATGCATCCAACCGAACAAAATCTGATTTTTTCTTAAAAACGGTTTTTCATCTTTCTCTGGTGTTTTGGGATTGCACAAAATGTCTTTTGAAAAAGATTCTTCTCTGGTAACAACATTTGCTCCCATTTTAACAAAATCATTGTCACAATAGCCTAATATATCACCATAACCTTTTTCAAAATACATTCTGTCGGTATTTCTAATTGTTATCAAATCATCTGGAATTAAAGCTCTCCGCCTTTCGTTTTCTTTATGACTGATTACAAAACCTACAGTTTTCACAAAATTCTCCTATTATCTGAATACGGGAAACTCTTTTGTTAAAATTTTTATGCCGTTTACTTTTTTTGAATATTATTAATGATAAGACGACGTTTGCCGGAAACGGTTCTTGGTATATTTTCTGCAATTTCCAGAGTGATATCAAAAAAATCTCCCCATCTTTCTTTCTGTTTTTTCAAAATGAGTTTTTTGATATCTTCATTAAGTTTTTTTCTTGGTACTACACGCAGTATAATAGCCCCCATCTTTGTCTGAACAACCTGATAAGTGTCTATAAAATCCCATGTGAACTCATCTATCTTTATTGAAAAACCAGGTATTTTACTACCTGTTTTAGATATCAAAAATTCCTGATTCCGTCCATCAAGTCTTCTGATAATGTTTCCTTCTTCAATTTTTCCAAAGTCCTGGGTTCTATATCTTATCAACGGCATTGCAGAATGCCAGTAAGACGTACCTACTATTTCAAAATTCCCCCATTCATCTTTTCTGTTTTCGGAAAAACTGTATACATCCACCAATCTGTAGAAAAAATCACTCTCCTCGATATGTGAAAAAGCCAAGTTCGTCCTTTCAGCCAGACCGTAATTAGAGATTATTGAACCTTCAATGGTTTCCTGAAATAATTTTAATTGTTCGGGCAAAAAGATTTCTGAAGCCAATAAAAGTCCCTTTATTTTCAGTTTTGGTTTGCCAGATTTTTTTATGTATCTAGCAACATATTCCATGCAACTGGGATAAGTATGGATGAAGTCCGGTTTAAAAGCAACTATTTCGGAATAAATTATTTCTATCCATCTATCTGTTAAATGATAGGGAGAAATAAGCAATCTATTTCCAGCCAATTCAACCGGATATTCATTCTCTTTTTTACGTGCTTCCGTTCCAAATCTCACTGTCCTACTTTTGAGAAAATTGAACCCCAGTTTCCCCCATTCAAAATCAAAAAATGCCCGCTCGGTATCCGTTTCCTCTTTTGTTCTCCAGACCCCGATACCCTGTCCGGTGGAACCTCCGCTTGTGCCGTAAAATAGTTTTCTCCTGTCAAATCGTTTGTTCAGAAAAGATTCTTTATTATCCATCACTGTTTTCTTATCAAGATACGGAAACGATACGAGTATATCATAAGAATTTTCTTCATTAATTTCTTCAGTTCTTATTTTTGTAATCTCTTTATAATATGGAACGTTTGCAAGACAATCTTTCAGTAGAAAAGCAAGTTGTTTTTTTAAAACAGGTAGAACAGATTGTTTATTTTTTTTATATGAATTGCAAAGATTGAGGATGTAAAAATATTTCTCTGAATAAATAAACTTTGGAGGAATAAGTGTTTTTATTTGCAGAGCCAGGCTTTTTGCACGTCGGTTTCTTTTAATGCCGTTTTTAATCTTCTCTGTTAACATGCCTTAATCTTCTCCTTTTAGCCTATTTCCCTTGCTCAACAGATGTTTTGTAAAAACAGGGGATAAACCTTTCATGCCAGTTGGAAAGTGATTTCGGTTGTTTGTAATAACTGGTGCAAGGGAGATGGGCCATTCGCCGCCCGTCTTCAGGGTGTTTGCAAGCGCTTCCAGTTCTTCTTTGTGTCCTTTTTCTGCTTTTGAGGTTGTGATTTCTTTGATGTTGACGCCATAGCCTTTTAGTGATTTATAGTCGTTAAGAATGATGGTTTTGCCGTCAAAGTGGACCTCCATGTATTCCTTGGGGAATTGTTCACTGCCAACGGCAAAGTATTCTATCGTTGCCATTGAACCGTCGCTATATTTCAGGATGACGGACTTGTTGTCTTCTTCTTTGAATTTTTCTGTTTTTGGCGATAAGGATTCACAGCCGGCGGAGATTATTTCCGCATCCGTCAGGTATGTTGCCAGGTCTATTATGTGGCATGCTTCTCCTATGATTCTGCCGCCGCATCCGTACACCCAGTGGTCTGCGGGAAGGCAGCCGGCATTCATGCGATAGTGGATGAAAAGCGGATTGATACGGGTATCGGTATGTTTTTTAATTTCCTGTGCGTAAGGGCTGAACCTGCGGTTGAATCCCACCATAATCAGAGGTTTGTTTTCCGCAGTATCTTTGTAGTAGAAGTCTTTTATGGGTTGCAGTTCTTCTTTGTTGGTGGCAAGCGGTTTTTCCACGAATACGTTTTTTCCCGCTTTCAGAGATTCAAGGGCAAGTCCGGCATGGGTATCATGCTGTGTGCAGAGCATGACAAGGTCTATGTTTTTATCGGCAAGTATGTCCTGATGGTTTGTGGTAACATAGTGTGCATTGTACTGCTGTCCGAGAGATTTTGCCTTATGGCCTGCTTTGTCAGCTATGGCGGTCAATTCATAAGTATCTTTCAGTTTTTCAAGGCTGGGCAGATGCACGCCTGTTGCAAAATTACCAGCGCCTATAAGGGCCGTGGAGATTATCCCGTTCTTTTTTTTGTATGGCGCAATCGCAAGTTTTCTTTCATGCAGTCTGTAATTTTCAAGTTTTTCAGGTTCAGGTTTTCCGTAGTCAAGAATGACCATCAAGGGTTTGTCTGCCGTGTTTTCCAGTGAACTGAATGCTTCGTCAGCTTTTTCTATGGGGTATATCTTGTTGAGCATGTCTTCCAGATTGACGCTTCCGGAGTTGAGCAGTCTTAAATATTCCGCCATATTGCGGGTTTCCGTCCATCTTACATAGGCGTAGGGGTAGTCGCAGCCCTTATGTTCGTAATTTTTGTCATACCTGCCCGGACCGTAAGAGGTTGATATCAGGAAATCCAGTTCTTTTTCGTACATATCCTGCCGGTTTATTTCCATTCCCGATACGCCGACAAGTATTACCCGTCCTTTTTTGCGGCACATATTGAAACACTGAGATAAAGGTTCGCTTTTTTTTGTCGCGGCGGTGAATAGAACGGCATCGGCGCCGTAGCCTCCTGTGAAATTTTCTACAGTCTTTACAGGGTTTCCTTTAAGGGCATTTATTCCTGTTTCCGCACCGTATTTGCATGACAACTCAAGGCGTTTTTCGTCAATATCCACGGAAATAACCCTGATGCCGGAATGGCGGAGTATCTGTACCGAAAGCAGGCCGAGTATTCCTGTTCCGAATACAACACAGAATTCGCCTGTTCTTAAATCCGTCCGGCGGACGCTTTGCATCGCTATAGCTCCGAGGGTGACTGTGCTGGCCTTTACAAAGTCAAGCCCGTCAGGCATCTTGACCGCAAGATTTTCAGGGACATCGACATACTCGGCATGGTTGGCTATGCCTGCGCCTGCGGCGGCTACATAGTCGCCTGTTTTGAATTTAGTGCAATCCTTTCCTGTCCCGATGACTACGCCGCTTAGGGAGTAGCCGGTAGGAGAAGGGTTTTCTGTTTTGTTTTTTATTTTAGATATGGTGCTGGCTATCCCCTCTGCTCTTGCCATGTGCAGGGCTTTTTTTATGTTTTCCGGCTGTTCGAGGGCTTTTCTAATCAAGGACTTGCCGCTGTTCTGTATTCCGCTCATCTCTGTGCCGGCGGATATGCAGCTGTTGACAACTTTTATCAACAGAGAACCTTCGGAAACAATAGGTGCGGGGACTTCTGCTACCTGTATCTGCCCTTTTTTTATGAGTGCCTGTTTCATATTACCTTAGTCTTTTCCTGAGGAGGGGGAGAGGAGATTGCTTCGTCATGTAAAATACTCCTCGCAATGACATGCTTTTTAATGGCTTCTTAATTCAGGTCTTTAGGACGATAATATTATACCGACATCCTCCATTTGACTTTCAAAAAAACCGTTTTAACTCTGAATTCTGACTTATTACTCACATTTTACTCCGGTATATCTTCAGCGTCAAATAAATTTCCGCAAAAACTTCCTGTTTTTTCCTCATCCACAACCAAACCCTCTGTTTTTCCGCTTTTGCTGCCATTTTTGAAAATGCCGCCCCCCTTTGCCGTTTGTT
>CAZHJN010000075.1:0-5338 GCA_964532995.1 uncultured bacterium | reverse complement strand
AAAGAGGGGCTGGGGGAGATTTTATTTCTTCCTCCTTTCACTCCGATATCTCCTTCCTTAAATCCCCCTCAATCCCCCTTTTTCAAAGGGGGAGGTAAGATAGGAAAGGGGGGAAATAAAGAAGTAGATGAAAGGGGGAAATAAAGAAGTAGATGAAGGAGGGAAAGAGAAATAGATGAAAGGGGAATTTTTTTTATTTATCGGGTTTTTAATTCAGACAGATACTTGACAGGCTTATTTTTTTGGTTTAATCTGTAAACAGGGTTTACACAGTCTAACAGGAGAAAGACAATGACGTGTATTGCCGTGATAAATCAGAAGGGTGGCGTTGGTAAAACCACTTCTGCATTGAATATCGGAGCGGGTTTATGCCTTTTGAAGAAAAAGGTCCTTTTAGTTGATCTGGATCCCCAGGCGCATCTTACGTACAGCGCCGGTATTAAGGCGCACGAACTGGATAGGACCATTTATCATGTTTTTCGGGGTGATATACCGGCTCGCGAGGCGATTATTTCCCGCCCGATAGATGTTAATCTTTCTTTTACCGGACACAAAGGATACTCAGGTACTTTTTTTATCCTTCCTGCTTCTCTTGATCTTTCAGGAGCGGACCTTGAGTTTGGAGGAATAGCCGGGAGAGAGTTTCTTTTGAAAGAAAATCTTTCCTCTATTGGTGATTTTGACTATATCTTCATTGATTCGCCGCCAAGCCTTGGGCTTTTAACCCTTAATTCTCTGACAAGCGCTGATGAAATTTATATACCATTGCAAACCGAATACCTTGCTTTGCAGGGGATCAGTAAACTTCTTGAGACTGTGGAAATCGTGCGAAAAAGATTGAACCACAGTGTCAGGATTACAGGAATCATCGGTACGAGATTTGATGGACGAAAGAGATTGAATAGAGAGGTTGTTGAAAGGATAAGAGATTATTTTGGCGAACAGTTTTTCAAGACACTTATACGAGAAAATATTTCACTTGCTGAAGCGCCCAGTTTTGGAAAGACAATATATGAATACAAACCTGACAGCTACGGTTCTGAAGATTATTTCAATCTGAGCACAGAAATTCTTGAAAGGGATAAAAACAGACAGAAAAATTGAAAGGAGACCATTTATGAAAGAGAAAAGACAAACAAGGCTCGGTAATGATCCTTTGCAGTGGATAAGAGACAGTAGAAATCAGAAAGAAGCCAATTTGCCTGCGGCAAAACCGGTTCAAAAACCTCAGAATATTCCCAAAACAAAGCTTGGTCTGAAACAGGGATGGATAAGAGCGACCTTTATAGTCAGGGAAGATTATCTTGAAAAGATAAAGGCGCTCTCATACTGGGAAAGAAAGGATATTAAACAGGTTGTTGACGAAGCTCTGACTGAATATCTGAGAGCGAAAAAAATAAAACCCATGCCGGAATGAAAGGAATAAGATGATTAAGAAACCATTACAGCTTCCAACAGAATTGAAAAAAATTCTGATTAAGGTAAATGAAAGTGTTTCAAAAGCAAGGGATTCTGAACACCTGCTTTTTTTGATTTCCAATGCTGCGGTTGAGGAATTTGATGCAAACAGGGCATCAATTTTTCTGCGGGATGAAAAAACCGGCAACCTGCATCTTGTTGCAGGTACCGGAATACCCCAGGAAATAATCAGAAGCCATCCTGTTGCGAAGAAACAGAACATAAGCTACTGGGTTGCTGAAAATAAAAAACCGCTTATCCTGAATGGTCCGGTTAAAAAGGATGTCAGATTCAAGTCCCAGAGTGAAACAAAGATTTCCTCATCCATTATTATTCCTCTTGTTTTTGAAAATTCCGTAAATGGTGTTTTCAGTGTTTCACGCACCGGTTCAGAGAAGCCGGATTTTACGGAGGAAGAACTTACAATATTCAGGTTCCTCGGAGATCTTGTGGTGGTTTCTCTCAGGTTACTTATAACTCAGGAAGAAAAGATACACACTGAAAAGCTTGCTGCCATCGGGTTATCAACAGCAGAACTTATTCATTCATTGAAAAATCTTCTTGTTGGGCTTTTTGGTGCAGTGGATCTTCTGGATATCCTGATAAAGCAGAAGGAATGGGAACAGGTTTATGAGAACTGGAATATGCTGGTGGATGGTATTAACAATATCTCAACTGTTATAAATGAGGTTCTTGCTTACAGCAGATCAGACACCATAACGAAGGAGAAAATCTGTCTTAATGAACTGATTCAATCACTCTGCGATTTTATCAGGCCGAAATGTAACATTTCAAAAATAAACCTGCTTGTGGACTGTTCCACCGAAAAACTGTATGTCTGGGGAAACAAAAGTTCTCTTTGTAATGCAATTATGAACATTCTTGAGAATGCTGTAAGATTTATGCCGGATGGTGGAAATCTCAGTATTAGATGTGAAACAGGTGAAGAATTTTTGAGGATAAAAATATCTGATACAGGACCCGGTATCCCTCCGGAAAATCTCGACAGAATCTTTGAGCCGTTTTTTACAACTGATAAAAAGAAAGGTACAGGCATCGGGCTTGCCCTGACAAAAAAAATTATAGAGAGTCACAGCGGTAGGATTTCTGTGGACTCAAAGTTTGGTTCCGGAGCGACTTTTATTATTGAACTTCCGTTAATCAAACAATGAAAACTTATTTCAATGGAACAAGTTTCAGTGCGTTTTTGTAATAAATCTTTTCAAGGACTTCCCTGTTAAGGTTGAGCGAATCAAGGAATTCTCTGTGTCTTGAATCAAAGTAGTCCCTTGCAAAAAGAATCCTGTCCTGAAATTCCAGGAGAAATCTCTTGCCAAATTCAGGGGTTCTGGTGAGTGCGTTTAAACCTGAACCCGCGGAAAGGTCGCAGTATAAATTAGGATATTTTTGCAGCATCTCAATAATCTTTCCACCTTCTTTTACCTCACCTGAAGGATATACCTCCTTATCAAATTTATCATCACCCGAAATATGAGCCCAGAAACCAGGACCGTGACCAAGAAAAATTGTTTCAGGGCATTTTAATATCGCTCTTTCAAAAGCATCAATACCACCTCCGTACCACCATGATGGCCTTGGATATGCACAACCGGTTTCAAACTCATAATCAATATGAACAACAACGGGTAAACCTTTTTTTCCGCAGAACCTGAACATCCTGATTGCATCAGGATTGTCGTACATCATTCTGAGTTTCAATTCCCCATAAACACGCACCCCATACATGTTTATTGCACCATGTAAAAGGTCAATTGCTTCAGGCCTTCTTGGATCAGGCGCATAACCCGGGATGAATCTGTCCGGTCTCTTTTTTATATACTCGATAACCTTGCTGAAAGGAATTGGACCATATTTTTCAAAGTTTGGAATTGAAGAAAAAAGGCTTGGTGAATACTCATCCTGCGGTGCTTCCCATGTTAAAAGCCATGTGATATCAATACCATTGGTGTCCATGTTTTCAATAAATTTTTCTATTGTGTGTCCGTGCCACTCCGGGTGATTATGCGCATCAATAATCATATTATCCTCCGTATTTTTAATTCACCTTACTTGACAGCAAATATTATTATCAGTATAACATACATAAGGAACATATTCCAAATTCCAAAAAAGCATATGGCGACAGAAACCAGAAAAACAGTAAGTGTGCCGGAGCAAATAGCTGAAAAACTGAATCTTTCTGTTTCAACTGTCTATGCGATACTTGCGGATAGGAAGAGTTGTTTTGCCAGCCAGAAATTAAAACAGAAGGTTAAAAAACTTGCCCAGGAACTCGGTTACAGACCCAATTACATTGCTGTTTCCCTGAAGACCGGCAAAATAGGAACAATTGGTTTTGTGGTGAGCGATATGCATATTGAAACAACGATTTATCGCCTTGAGAGCATAACACAACACGCGCTTGGAGATAGGTATAATGTTTTTATCGGAATTTCATATGATAACGAGGCTATGGAGGAAGAATTACTTCAGGAGTTTTATTACAGACGGGTTGATGGCATAGCAATAGTACCCGCGAGAAACAGTCATGAAAACAATTTTTTGAGAAGACTCGTTGAGATGAAATTTCCTTTAATGAGTTTTGCTCCGATTGAAAATCTTGATATCGATTATGTTTCAGTTGATTATTTTTCAGGTGGCTACATGGCAGGAAAACATCTGCTTGATATGGGATATACAAAACCTGGTTTTTTAAGTCCGGTAATGGATACAATTTCAATACAACAGAGATTTGAAGGATTCAGTAAGGCTCTTGCTGATAATGGTTGCAGGCTTGATGAGTCAAGGGTTATTTTTATTTCGGAAGAGAAGTTGCTGGAAACAGATATTGATGCTGTGTTTGGTTTTAATGATAGAGCTGCGCTTATTTTTATGAAAAAGGCATTAGAAAAAGGGAAGAAGAAAATCCCACAGGATTTAGGGGTCATTGGTTTTGATGATACTGAAGCAGGAAGGTTATCTTTGATACCTCTGACAAGTGTAAAACAAAAATTACCCGAGACAACAGCCCATCTTTATTCAATGTTACGGAAAAAAATGCAGGGTGATAACCAATCCTGCAGATTATTGATAGAGCCAGAACTGATAGCAAGAGAATCAACAAAAAGGAGGTGAGAAATGATGAAAAAGAAAGGATTTACTCTTGTTGAATTACTTGTTGTCATTGCAATCATAGCGATACTTGCATCAATCCTGTTTGAGCCACTTTTGCGGGCAAGAGGTATGGCGCGCAGGGCAGTATGCGCAAGCAACCTGAAGCAACTTTATCTTTCAATGATAATGTATGCGGATGATTATGATGGCTGGGGTCTTTCTTTGATTCACTGGGGAAGTCCCCAAATGTTTTCTTTTCAAGCCAATGCGACGTGGGTAGCATCATATTTTCCTAACCCTAACTTATTCAGATGTCCTGATACTGACTGGAAGGCATATAAAGGAGCCACATGGAGTTACAGACCCGGTCGTCGGATATCGGACAGGCAATACTGTTCCTACTGGATTATGTTCGGTACCTCTACCTGGACTCCTCGCGACAGTCCTGCGAATTTTTACGGTTGGTGCATGTACCACAATTCAACAGAAACAAGTGAAACAAAGGCTCCCTGTCCAAACTTAAAATTCTGCGGAAAGACAATCAGGGATCCGATAAGTGGTTCAACACAGTATATATTGCCTGCATCCGAGCAGATATGTCTCAGTGATTGCTATGGTCCAATTGGCTACTGGTTTGGTTATGGGTTGAGTCAGGGGGTCAGAAATAATCATCTTGAATTTGAAGGTGCCAATATTGTTTTTATTGATGGGCATTTAGAATGGAAGAAGAAAGAACAGATGATGTACTATTTTACATATTATGGGG
>CAZHJN010000074.1:0-5349 GCA_964532995.1 uncultured bacterium | reverse complement strand
CCGTATAGACATAACTACTGAAAGTGGATTCAGAAATTTATTGGACAGATTGAAAGAGAAAAAAATTCTGGTTGCTGATGGCGCATGGGGTACAGAAATTGCAAAAATTGAGGGTAACAGAGAAAGATACCCTGAAATACTAAATTTGAAAAAACCGGAAATTGTTGAAAAAATAGCCTGTGAATATGCAAAATCAGGAACAGATATTATTCTTACAAATACTTTTGGTGGGAATTTTTTCAAATTAAAAAAATATGGCGATCACGACAAGATTGAAGATATAAATAAGAAAGGGGTTGAAATTTCAAAAAAAGTGGCAGGTGATAACATTGTTCTGGCTTCAGTGGGTCCGACAGGAGAGCTGCTGCAACCATATGGAAATCTGGGAGAAGATGAAGCAGAAGATTGTTTCAAACAGCAAATCAGAATACTGATTGATTCCGGCGCTGATGGAATATTGATTGAAACGATGAGTGATGTACGCGAAGCAAAATGCGCATTAAAAGCAGCCAGAAGTATCACTGACAAGCCAGTCGTTGTCAGTATTACATTCAATCCTGTTCCCGATGGCTTTAAAACAATAATGGGAAATACCCCGGAAGAATGCGCAATCTTATTGAAGGATTTTGGTGCTGATGTAATTGGCTCAAATTGCGGATCGGGTATTGAAAATTTTGTTATTATTGCAAGAAAAATGAAAAATTCATCAAACCTGCCAGTATGGATAAAACCAAATGCAGGAATTCCAAGTCTTGTTTCCGGAAACACTGTGTATCCCGACAATCCTGAATATATGGCAGGTTATGTCCCAGAATTAATAATGTCTGGTGCATCAATCATTGGAGGATGCTGTGGAACAACGCCATTGCATATCCGAAAAATAGCTCTGGCTGTTTCAGAGTATATTAGCAAACAATGAAAAATACACCCATTGTCTTTTTTGCATTATCTCTTTTTTTTATCAGTGCCGGTAATTGTTTATCCAATAAAATAGACCACTATCCTTCAAAAGTTATTTCGCTCGGACCATATATTACAGAAAATCTGCTTGCTCTCGGTATTAACAGTCAAATCATCGGAGTTACAATTCATGAAAGACAGGAAATAAAAAAAGGAAGAAAGCTTATAGGAACACTTCTTGACCCTAATATAGAAATTATAGTCAGACTCAAACCGGACCTTGTGATTGCGAGTAAGGAAGGGAATCGCAAAGAAACCGTGGAAAAGCTTTTAAATCTTGGCATAAATGTTAGGGTTCTGGAAGAAGTGATAACATATGAGGATTTAAAAAATAATTTTCTATTGCTTGGAGAAATTTTCGGAAAACAAAAACTGGCAGAAAAAATAATTTCAGATGTTGAACGTGAACTTGGGAAATACAAACAAAAAAATACATCAAAAACAATCTTCTGGCAACTGGGTACAAAACCTCTTGTTACCGCCGGAAGAAATACCTATTTTAATGAAATCGCATCATACGCAGGAGTAATAAACACCTTTGGTGATATGGAAACAAAGTATATCACAATAAGCACTGAAGAAGTTATCAAAAGAAATCCGGACATTATCGTTGCCATGGGCATGGGAGAAGATACTTACGTGATGGATTTCTGGAAACCATTCAGAAATATCGAAGCTGTTAAGAGCAAGAAAATTTTTAAGGTTGATGACTATAGTTTTTGCAGTCCGACTCCTTTGAGTTTTTTGAAGTCGGTTGCTATGATACACAAATTTTCAGAAAATTGAAAAACAGATCTTATTTATTGGTTTTTGCATTTACAATCGTCGCTATTATTGCAGGCATGACTCTGGGGCCTGAAGTATATTCACCATCACAACTGATCAGCATAATCTTAAATCCAGATACTCACCCATTTGAAAGTACAATATTATTCCAGTTAAGAATACCAAGACTTTGGTGTGGCTTTCTGGTTGGTTCCGGGTTATCAGTATCCGGACTGATACTGCAGGCAATTTTAAAAAATCCTCTTGCAGAAAGCTATATTCTTGGCATCTCCGGTGGTGCAAGTATTGGAATCGCGGCAGGAATTGTAATGGGACAATTAATGGTGATACCTGTCTTTGCCTTTGCTGGAAGTGCACTATCAATTTTTATCCTGTTAACAGCTGCATATATGAGAAAAATTTCTGCCGGAACCTTGATCCTTGTTGGAATTATGCTGAACTTCATATTTTCTTCCTTCTCACTGCTTGTAATAACAATGCTTCAAAAAGAACGTTTTATGGAAGCAGTAATCTGGTTTATGGGAAATCTTAATAGCTATCATCCGGGTGTCTTAAAAACTGCTCCTTTTTTTCTGCTACCAGCATATCTTGTTACCTGGTTATTCTGGAAGCAGCTGAATATTTTCTCTCTGGGTGAAGAGAAAGCCATCACACTCGGTCTTAATACTGAGAAAAAAAGATTCTTCTGGCTGAGCATCGCTGGACTGATCACTGGTTACTGTGTTTCTCTTGCCGGACTTGTCGGTTTTGTTGGTCTTGTTATACCACATGCTGTAAGAATTCTGGTGGGTGCTGACCACAAAAAAGCAATTCCGTCTGTAATACTTGTTGGTGGTGCTTTTCTTGTGCTTGCGGATACGATAGCAAGAACAATAGTACAACCAATTGAAATACCTGTCGGTGTTATCAGCGGATTTTTCGGCGGAATTATATTTGTTTTGATATTAATGAAAACAACCAGAAGACAGAAATGGTGATACTTGAATTCAAAAATATCAGTGCGGGATATGGAAAAAACGAAGTGATTGTTGATATAAATTTCCAGCTTGGGAAAGGAAATTTTCTTGGAATAATAGGGCCCAATGGCAGCGGTAAATCAACGCTTCTCAAGGTCGCAGCCAGAATTCTTAGACAATCAAAAGGTTATGTCTTTTTTAAAAGCACAGATACAGGAATAATCAGCGCACAGGATTTTGCAAGAAGTGTTTCCTTCTTACCATCTGATATTGAAATTGCATATCCGTACACGGTTAAGGAATTGCTTCTTATGGCAAGATATCCTTTTTCATCGAGCCTTAAAAAAGCATCATCAGAGGATTTAGAAATAATTAAACGTGTGGTTGAACAGATGGAACTTTTTCCATTTCTTGAAAGAACTATTTTTGAGATGTCAGAAGGAGAAAAGCAGAGGGTACTTCTTGCCCAGTGCCTTGTTCAGGAACCAGAACTGATCATTCTTGATGAACCAACATCACATCTTGATATAGGCTTTCAATTTGCCTTTCTGGACCTTTTGAAAAATCTTCAGAACAAAACAAATCTCTCAATACTAACAGTTCTCCATGATCTCAATCTGGCTTCTCAGTACTGTGACAATCTTATTCTCCTGAAAAATGGTTCGGTTGTAAAATATGGAACAGTTTTTGAAGTTATAAAATATGAAATCATAGAAGAGGTCTATCACACTAATGTGCTGGTCTATCCACATCCAATATCAGGAAAACCTTATGTTTTTGGAATCCCAAAATCATGGAAAGATTTGACAAAGAAATAAATACCGGATTAAATATCTGCCAATTAAAACCAAACAGGAGGAAAAATGAAAATTGCAATTCAATTATATACAATCAGAGAACTCTGTGGTTCTGTTGATGAATTTTCAAAAGCCCTGAAAAAATTATCCGGAATAGGTTATAGATATGTTGAAACAGCCGGCCTTGCAAACCTCGATCCAAAACAGTTTAAAAAATTGATGGATGATAATGGATTAAAGATCTGCTCAAGCCATATAGGAGTGGATAGATTATTAAAAGAACCAGAGGTGGTTGCTGATGAACAAAAAATACTTGATGCATTATGCTGTAACAGCAGCTGGCCCGGCTCAAAATCTTATGATATTGACTCGATAAAGAAAACCGCAGAAAAAATTGCGGAAGCTGCTGAAATACTGAAAAAACATGGTCTTGTTCACGGATATCATAATCACGGTATGGAATTTGCAAAATGTGGAGATAAAACATGGCTTGAAATTATAATGGAGAGTTCTCCTGAACAAACACTCACAGCTCAAATCGATACATACTGGGTTCAATACGGCGGCGGAGATCCAGCTCAATGGATTTCTAAATATTCAAACAGACTCAACTCAATCCATTTTAAAGACATGGGTATGTCAACGGAGAATAAACAGGCTATGGTACCCGTTGGAACCGGTAATCTAAACTGGCAAAAGATTCTTTTGGCTGCAAAAAATTCAACTGCCAGGTATGCGATAATGGAGATGGATTTCAGTCCACTATATCCATTATGGGACGCCATAAAAATCAGTTTTGAGAACATGAAAGGCTGGGGTCTGGAAGTGGAGTAAAACTCTAAAGAATTATCTGTTTAATCTAAAATCCTGCTGACTGCTGAAAGAACCTGTTCAACTGAAACATCCTCCATGCATATAAAATTCTTTTTGCATCTCGATTCCAGTTTACAGGGAAAACAGGTTCGTTCTGTATGAACCACAATACTTTTTGTTCCTATGGGTCCATATCTCATAGGATTACCTGGACCAAAAATTGCAACCACAGGACACCTTATAGCAGAAGCAAGATGCATTGTTCCAGTATCATTCGTTATTAACAGCAATGCCCGTAAAAGTAAACAGGCAAGATGTCTGAATGATATTTGTCCTGCAAGATTAAGAACTCTTTTGCAATTAATTTTTGATACAATTTCTTCTGCGACTTTAAAATCATCTTTATTTCCAACAATGATAAGCGTTACATTATATTTATTCATGATTTCTCTGCCGAGAGCGGCAAATCTGTTTTTGTTCCATCTTTTCTTTTCAAATGCAGCTCCTGGATTCAAAACAATAAAATCATCTGCATCAGAAACCCCGAATTTCTCAAAAATCTTTCTGCTTTCTTCTATTTCTTCTTCTTTCACGGGAAAATACAACCCATGATTTTCATTTATCCCAAAATATGGTTCAAGAAATTTTATGACCCTTTCGGATTCATGCGTTGTAAACTTCTTTGAAAAAAATTCTTTCAGGAAAAATGTCATTCTGTATTCTGCTTTTAGAAAATATGGCAATAAAGAGTTCCTGAAATCTATGATTAAGTCATATTTTTTATTTTTTAACATACTCACAAGCACCCTTACACCACTTTTCTTATCCCAGATGTAAACCTTTGAAAAGGAAGGATTTCCTTCAGCAAAAACAGCAGCCCTGGGACCAACAATAATGTCTATAGATGGATTCTTACAGGCCTCTTCAATCATCCTTATTGCAGGCGAAATAAGAAGATTGTCACCGATAGAACTCAAACCTATCAAAAGAATACTCTTGATATCCGTTCTTAAGTTTTTAGGAAATTTCTTTAATTT
>CAZHJN010000073.1:3954-5573 GCA_964532995.1 uncultured bacterium | reverse complement strand
GCTTGCCCCTCCCGTCTTACCGCGGCTGCTGGCACGGGATTAGCCGGGGCTTCCTTCAGTGGTACCGTCACACTACCTGAAAGGTAGCTTTCTTCCCACTTGACAGGGTTTTACAGGCCGAAGCCCTTCATCACCCACGCGGTGTCGCTGGATCACCCTTGCGGGCATTGTCCAAAATTCCTCACTGCTGCCTCCCGTAGGAGTCGGAGCTGTATCTCAATCCCCGTGTGGCTGGCCGTCCTCTCAGACCAGCTACCTGTCATAGCCTTGGTGGGCTTTTACCCCGCCAACAAGCTGATAGGACCCAGGCCCATCTTTAGGTGTTATGTCTTTTGGACACAACTTTGCACGGAAAAATGATTTTCTCCGTGATTATCCAGTATTAGCCTGCCTTTCGGCAGGTTATCCTGATCCTGAAGGTAGGTTACCCAGGTGTTACTCACCCATCCGCCGCTTTCCCCCGGAAAATTCTGCTTGCGCAAAATTCTCCGAGTTCGTCGCTCGACTTGCATGTGTTAGGCACACCGCCAGCGTTCACCCTGAGCTAGGATCAAACCCTCAAAATGAAATTTTTAGAGTTTGCACAATCTCGGGTTTCACTGATCCAAATTTTCAAAGAACTTATCTTTTTGCGAGCATTAGATTATACCCGCTTTTACTCCTGTTGTCAAGACTTCCTGCCGAATAATTAATTAGCCGGTGCCTCCGCTGGTGCTTCAGCTGGTGTTTCAGCTGGAGCCTCTCCTGGAGGAAGTGGTGTTGGTCCACCTTCCATTGGAATAGGAGGAGGCGGTGCTTTCTTCGGCATAGCCTGCTTAATAATAAAGAACAGCGCCACCAGAATGATAATAATCAGGATGGCTACTGCTGCTGGATTGCTTTTTTTCTGCTCTGCCATTTTCTTATTCACCTCCTTTCAACAACCTTACTATTATGAGTTTTTCATTTCATGCCCTGTGGTATAAAATTGGAATATAGTTAATCATCTTTTAAAATTTTGTCAAGTCCCTTGTCAGGTCCTTATTGAATTATGGTGAAGAATATCTTCCAGGGAACGTTTCGGGACATGATGAACACCCTGGTTATCACGCCAGTATTTAAGACTTCCTGTCTCTGATTCTGAGATAGCCTGCTCTGCTGGATAACCAAGAGCAACAACATACTCTATGGAATAATCATCAGGAATATTGAGGATTTTTGCAAGTTTTACCTTCTGAACTGAACCAAGCCAGCAACTTCCAATACCCTTATCAACAGCCGCAAGAAGAATATTTTCAATTGCTGCGCCAAAATCAGCCTCAGGTGTAAAGGATTTCATTTTTTTGTTATGGAGCACAATAATATAAGCAACGGGTTTTTCTCCTTCTTTTGGTTTTCCTTCCGGACCAAGGTATGCTGCCCATGCAAGGGTTGAAAATACTGGCTCAAGAAGATTTTTATCGTCTATAACCAAAAACTCCCATGGCTGGAGATTTCCTCCGCTTGGAGCCAATCTTGCCGCATCAACAAGTTCTTTCAAAATTTCAAATGGAATCGGCTTTTGCTGAAACCTTCTTATGGTGCGTCTGGTTTTTATTGCATCCATTGTTTCCATAGATTCCCCCTTTTTATGCTGGAAA
>CAZHJN010000073.1:0-3854 GCA_964532995.1 uncultured bacterium | reverse complement strand
TGATTTTCCAGAGTCTTTTTCAATTCCTCGCTGATAAATTTTTTTATCTCATCCCTGACTTTTCTATAAAAAGACAATGCCTTTTCTTCATTTTCAGCATCTTTTGCATATTCAGATGGATCCTGAAAACTGTGGTGTATCTTGATTTTTGTTCTGCCAAGCCATAAAGGACAGCTTTCTTTTGCATTATCACAAACAGTTATCACAGCATAAAAGTCCATATCTTTAAGTTCCTCTATATGTTTTGACCTGTGTTTTGAAATATCAATACCAGTTTCCTTCATAACCTTTATTGCCTTTGGATCAACAGCAGCCGGCAGTGTTCCTGCAGAATAAATTTCAAATTCATTCGGATCAAGTATGTTTTTTGCAAAACCCTCAGCCATCTGGCTCCTGCATGAATTATGCGTGCACAGAAATAATATCTTTTTCATCTTAAACTTCAAAATCTTTATAAATGTTTGGCTTTAAGAAAGAAGTTGCAGCGAGCCTCATCTATTTTCGTTCAGGTATACCCTTATTAGATTGCGGAAAAGTTTGCCGTGGTTTTGATACCTCAGATGTAAAAGTTCATGGACGATTATCTCTGCTCGTTTCTCAGCCGGTTCATTGAGAAGCGCCCTATCAAAAGTAAGCCGACCTCTGGAAGAACAGCTTGCCCATTTTCTTTTCATCTCCCGCACATGAATCTCCTTCGGGCTAACACCGATTTTTTCTGCCCAGAAGTAAATCTCCTTTTTTATATCTTCAACCTTCACTTTTAGCCCTTTTTAAAATCATAAGTATTTTGCCGGTGGCTGATACTGATTTACCCGCACTTAAGTTATTGTTTATAAGAACTTTATTTATCTTCTGTTTCGCTTCCCTTTCATGCTCACTGTACGAACACCAGTGAGGATAATCTTCCAGCACATCCATTATATTTTTGGCAAGTTTTTGTGGATTTTGAAGATTCTCATCCTTCAGAATCATAAATATGGAAAACTCTTCTTTTGATAACCCGCTTTTTTTCTGTTCCTGTCTGGCAATAATTATTTCTTTTACGAGATTCTTTAATTTTTCAAGTATGGCTTTAGTGTTTTCCTGCATTTCTTTATATTCCCGGGAGATTTTTTCTGCTTTATCTCCAATAGAAAAAAGATAGGGATTATCAAAAGATTCCCGTTTTATAATATCACTGATAACTTTTATGATACTCAAAATTTTTTCAATGTCTGAAGCACTGCTTTCATTGAGCTTTTTGAGAGTATCCTCGTTTATTTCATAGAAATTCAGGGATAACTCAATTTTATCTGATTCTGTGTGCTTCTGAACAAGTTCTGCTGTTTTCCTTGTAAACTCCTTATTAACAGGAAATGCGGGTTGTTCAAATGCTTCTTTCAGTATTTTGTAGATTCTTGTGAAGGTGTCATAATCTTCAATATAAGGTCTCAGTATAGCGTCTGGTGAGATAATCTCATATGACTCGGATAGTATTTTGTAGAACCTATAATAATCATTCCTTTCTTCTTTATCTGCAAATCTTTCCAGAATTATCTCCACAGCTTTATCCCTGCTTTTATCTTTTATCAAAGATAAGTACTCTTTTTTACCCTCTTCAATCAGTCTTATAAAATCGTCTTTAAGCTTATTTATATCGGTTACCACCCTCTGAATATCCTTTAAATCCTTACTATCAAACTTTAAAGCCTTTTCCAGATTGTCAAATATACCAATAAAGTCAAGCACAAAACCACATGGTTTTTTTCTACCATACCGGTCTTCATATGGTCGATTAACCCTTGCTATAGCCTGTAAAAGGACATGGTCTCTCATCGGTTTGTCAAGATACATACAGTACAGAATTGGAGCATCAAAACCGGTGAGAAGTTTTTCTGTAACAATTAAAATTTTTGGAGGTCCATCAGGCTGACGAAAAGCCTTTCGTATTCGTATTTCTTCTTTTTCAGAAAGATGATATTTCTGAAGTCGCTGCGGATCATTATGGGCACTGCTTATTACAACTTCTGAATATTCAGCGGGCAAAAGTTTATCAAGTTCCTGTTTATAAAGAACACAGGCCTCACGGTCAACAGCAACAAGAAAAGCCTTATATCCCATGGGCTCAACATTTTCAGTAAAATGATTTTTCACAGAATCAGCAACATTCTTTATTCTTTCTCTGCTTTTAAGCATATTTTTCAGGACCACTGCCCTTTCAAGAACCTTGTTAAGGGTTTCAATATCGCTTATGCCTTCTGCCTCTGCCAGATTGAAAAACTCTTTTTCCAGAACTTCTTTTTGCGGTCTCAATTCATTTGGAGCAAGTGCATAATGAAGCCTTACTGTTGTTCCATCTTCAATTGATTCAAGAATGGAATATTTGTCCAGATATCCCTTTTCATCATCTGAACCAAAAGTTTTGAATGTGCCTCTACCGTGGAAAGTTTTATCAATTGGTGTGCCTGTAAAGCCGATATAGGTGGCATTGGGCAGTGCTCCCATAAGATAGTTACCCAGATCACCACCTGTTGATCTGTGGGCTTCATCCACCAGAACAAAAATATTTTTTCTTGTATTGATGTTTTCTGGAATGCCTTCAAACTTATGAATCATGGACACGATTAAGCCACGGGTGTCTCTTTCAAGAAGTTCTTTGAGATGTCTTTTTGAATTGGCTATTCTGCTTTCGTCAATTTCAAATCCAACTGCTTTCAGGTTTGCAAAAAGCTGGCTTTCAAGTTCATTCCTGTCAACAAGCATTATCACAGTGGGATTTTCAAGGAATGGATTTTCAAGTATCTGTTTTGCTGCAACAATCATAGTATAGGTCTTTCCCGCACCCTGTGTATGCCAGATTAAACCCCTTCTTTTTTCATTATCAACTGCTCTTGAAACAACTTGGTTAACCGCCCTCATCTGATGGGGTCTTAAGACAACCTTTTTCAGTTCATCGTCCTGTCTTGTGAAAAGAATAAATTTGATAAGCGTATCAACCACCCTCTTTCTGTCAAAGAATGTTTTTACCAGTTCTTCAAAATACTTTGCATGAGTCTCTGTCTTCCAGTTAAAAAGGTTTTTCAGTGAAAAATTCCAGGTGGCTGAATAATAAAAATGGATGATATGTGTGAGTGCGAAAAGCTGGAAAACTGTCATTGCTTCAGGGGTTTCACGATGGTACCTTTTTACCTGTTCAAGTGCTTCAGCAAGACCCTCTGATTTATGAGCAGCCTTTGTTTCAACCAGTATTACTGGAATTCCATTTATAAAAAATCCAGCATCATAGCGATTGGTTTTAACTCCATTGGTAAAAGTAAATTCATCGGTCACATGAAAAACATTGTTCTCGATGTTCTCATCAATAAATGTGATATTTCGTTCTCTTTTTTCATTTTCATCAAAAATTGTTTTGAGCCCGCAAAGATATTCCCAGCATTCCAAATTTCCTTCAATTCTTGCTGGAAGTTTCTCAAGTTTTGTAATAAGCTGGTCAATTTTATCCTCTGTCATAAAGGAGGAATTGAATTTCAAAATTTGTCTTTTGAAAATCTCTCTTAAAATAAGATTTGTTTCACCACCGCGCAGTCTGACAGCCTCATCAGGACTTATATATTGCCATCCTAAATTGACAAATATTTTTTTGCCATCAGAACTTAAATACTCTGCTTTTGGTTCTCTGACATAGTCTATCAGTGGTTTCTGCACCGAATATCTTTCACCACCGATTTCAGGCATATAAATTCTCCGTATTTAGATGATTCACCCTCACTTTTCCTGTCATCAGGTTGTGAAGCATTGACTTAAAAAGTTCCTCCAGTGCTTTCTTCTTGTTCTCCTCTGCCTGAATTTTTTCATCAATCGCCGAAAGAATTGAG
>CAZHJN010000072.1:0-5904 GCA_964532995.1 uncultured bacterium | reverse complement strand
AATTTCTGGTCATGATCTGTTTGACCTTGAACAGCTTCTCAAACAAACAGAAAACACAGGCATCAATATATATACCCATGGCGAGATGCTTCCAGCCCATGGCTATCCGAACTTGAAAAAATACAGGCATCTTGTCGGTCATTATGGCACAGCCTGGCAGAATCAGCAAAAAGAGTTTGATGCTTTCCCCGGCGCCATTTTAATGACAACAAACTGTTTGCAGAAACCAAAATCCTCTTATTTTGATAGAATCTTCACAACCGGTCTTGTTGGCTGGCCTGGTGTCGTCCACATACCTGAGATAAACGGAAAAAAGGATTTCGGTCCTGTCATAGAAGCAGCAAAGAAAGCAGGCGGGTTCTCACAGGATACACCGGGGAAAGAAATAACTGTTGGTTTTGCCCATAATGCGGTCCTTTCAGTGGCAGATAAAATTGTTGATGCTGCGAAAAAAGGAAAAATAAGAAGGTTCTTCCTTGTCGGCGGATGTGATGGTGCAAAACCAGGAAGAAATTATTATACAGAACTGGCGGAAAAAATTCCTTCTGACTGCATAATCATCACTCTTGCCTGCGGCAAATTCAGATTCAACACCCTGGAATTCGGTACAGTTGATGGGATTCCAAGACTTATTGATTGCGGACAATGCAATGATGCTTATTCTGCCATAGTCATTGCAAAAGCTCTTGCTGATGTTTTTAATTGTTCAATAAATGAACTACCACTATCTCTCATTCTTTCGTGGTATGAGCAGAAGGCGGTATGTATACTTCTCACACTCTTTTCTCTTGGAGTGAAAAATATCAGGCTTGGACCGAGTTTACCAGCCTTTGTATCCGAAAATGTCCTTAAGGTGCTGGTTGAACAATTTAATATAAGACCGATAGGTACTGTTGAAGAGACCTTAAAGAGATTCTTGAAAATTGAAAACTGTTGAGAATTTTTGCATTTGACCTGGCCCGATTATAAAAGTAAAATCAAGAGAGATTAAAAATGGGCCAGAAATTTCACTGCGGTATAAGCGAAAGGTTGATTGCAAAATACGCTGGAATAAAACTATCTCAGCTCCATTTTGATGCTGATGCAATTATTTTTGCATATGAAAAAGCAAGGGGTATAGCATCAAGGCTTGGAATAGAACCACCTGTACCACATATCGCAGGATTCGGATATCCTCATGTTGCAGCACTCGGATGTGAAGTTATCTTTCCTGAAGATTCAGAACCAAAACCATTGCCACTTCTGAAAAGTCCACAGGACATAGATAGACTCAAAGAACCGGATGACTATCTTGCAGCTCCATTGATTCAAAAAAGGTTAGAAACTCTTGAAAAACTGCTTGATAAACAACCCCGGGCGATTAAAGCAATAGGTCATCTTTATGAGGGACCGATAACAACAGCGGTTCTGCTGATGGGAGAATCCTTTTTAACTCTTCCCTACGATGATCCTGAAAGGGCCCATAAATTGCTTGAATTTTCAGCCAAATCAGCGGTAAATTATGCAAATGCAATAAGAAAAAAGCTGGGCATTCCTGTTGAACCATGTCCGGTCTCAATTCCAGATGATTTTGCAGGAATGTTTCCGCCGAAACTTTTCGAAGAATTTGTTCTACCTTACTGGGAAATTATTTATTCCGGAATGCACGCTACTGAAAGATATTTACACAGCGAGTTGCTGAGAGTAGAACACCTTCCTCTTCTTGAGAAAATCAAAATAGATGTTTTTGATCCAAGTGCAGATCAGTATCTGAATCCTGAAATATTAAGGAACAACTGTCCATGTAAATTCACGGTTTTGATAAAAGAATGGGAAATAGACAACCTTTCAATTGAAGAACTCGACCAACTTTATGAAAAATATGCAGGGTGCGGACCAGAAGTTATCAGTTTCTGGCTCTGTTTTCTTGAGCACGAGGAAAAAATTATTGCTTTGCTCAAAAAAGCCCGTTCAATGGCATAATTCCTGCAGGAATTTATTATGCACTGGTGGGAAAAAGAACCTTTGAGAATAATAGAAATTGTTGACTGCTTTGACCTTAAAAAACTTTCCGCTGAAGAACTTGCGAAAACTGTCAGAAAACTGGGAGGCAATGTCCAGCATTTTCACTGTATGGAACTATCAAAAAAATACGGGTCAGGTCTTGATGATAGATCCCTTTATTTCAAAACTTCAGTCAGCCGTGTTGAGAACCCTGACAGGCTTGCTGAATATATTCCTTATGCCAGGAAATACAAAATAAGGGTTGTTGTTTATTTCAATGTCCACTGGTACACACCGGATTTTGCCAAAAGGCAGCCAGACTGGGTTCAGGTTAAAGAAGATGGCATACCAGTTCAGAATGTTTACGATTCCGGTACATCGTTCTGCATCAACAGCCCTTACAGGGATTGGGTTTTTCAGATATTAAAGGATCTTTGCAGGTATGAAATTGATGGCATCTTCTATGATGGACCGATATTTTTCTCAAACACATGCTACTGTAAATGGTGTCAGAAACTTTTTTATGAAAAATCAGGGAAAAATTTACCACCAAAAACAGATAGAAAAAACCCATTATGGAAAGACCTTATTGAATTTCAGGCAGAGAGCATGGAAACATTTCTTGCAGAATCAAATAAAATCATCAAAGGTATCAATCCAGAAATACTTTTCTATATGAATTGCAACAGCAACTGGCCATACTGGCCAACAGGCAGGGATAACCACCGCATAATCAAGCATACTGATATTCTTGGAGCCGAAGGGGGTTTTCTTTATGGAGATCTGAATCGAACTCCAATATTTAAACCAGCTCTAACAGGAAAATTGCTCTTTTCTCAGTCAAAAAATAAACCGGTTGTTGTTTTTGATTGTGCCGGACACAAACCATGGAGCTGGTACATTCTTCCGGAAACAGAAATTTCTATTCTGCTTTATGAGACATGTTTTTCAGGCTCAAACTACTGGATGGCTGTTTTCCCGGACGATATAAATCAGCCTGAAATGAAGGCAATTTCAGAATTTGGAAATTTCATCAAGAAGCATCCTGAACCATTTCATAAAACAAAATCCCTGGCCAGAGTTGCGCTTGTCTGGCCTGCGAAATCCGCTGAATTATATGCAGGTTCAAGTGTACCGCTGACAGATTTTACTTCTGTCGTTGAAGGCGAAGAAATTGGAGATCTACATATGGAGTTTGAAGGTTTTTATCATGCTCTTTCAAAAAATTGCGTTCCTTTTGATGTTATTGACGAAAATAATTTTGATTCTCTCAAAAGATACGATCTTCTCATACTCCCAAATGCAGCATGCCTTTCTTCTGAAGATTGTGAAAAAATTAGAAGTTTTGTTTCAAGCGGTGGAAACATCGTAGCAGGTTTTGAAAGTTCTCTTTATGACCAGAACGGAAAGAGAAGAAAGGATTTTGGAATTTCAGATGTTTTAGGAGTAAGATTTGCAGGAAAGATTATTGGACCGATGAACCATGATTATGTGTTTTTTGAAAAGGACAGAAGAAATATTTTTCTAAAAAATATCACAAAAACATACATTCCCGCACCAAAATTTGGAGTTCTTGTTGAAGCGGTTGACGGAAAAACAGACATTTTTTTCTGCGAGAAATTAAAAGGCAGATATGATGGTGTTCCTGAACCGTCAAAAAACCCGATGATGGTGGTCAATAATTATGGAAAAGGCTGCTCCATTTATTTTGCCGGAAACATTGGCTGGACCATAGCGAATTTCGGATTTTTTGAATACTTCAAAATTATTAAAAATATAACCGGAAACCTCTCCAGAAACTTTGTCTTTATTGAGGAAAACAGAAATATAGAGGTTTTCTTAAGGAAAAACAGAAACCGCGTTTATATTTATCTGATAAACCTGACATCTGGCCTGAAAAGACCTTTTTCCTTCATGCAGCCGCTGAATGATGTGAAGATAACTTTAAGGCATATAGAACCCATAAGCATCAAAGCGCTGAAAGCCGGGAAAAACCTGAAATACGAAAAGGCAGGAAGGACAATAAAATTTACAATCCCTTATCTTGATGGTTTTGAAATAATTGACATTCTAACAGGAGAAGAAAAATGAGAATTTATATTCTGGCTGACCTTGAAGGAACTGCTGGAGTTGTTGATTTTGAATCGCAAACATATTCCTCAGGTAAATACTATGAAATGGCAAAAGAACTCGCCACAGAAGAAATCAATGCAGCCTGCGAAGGTGCACTTGAAGCAGGAGCAAAAGAAATTGTTGTTCTTGATGGACATGGACCTGGTGGAATTGTCCCTGAAAAAATCCACCCTGAGATAAAACTTATCCAGGGAAGGCCACTACCCGTAACATTCCTTCTTGAACAGGGATGGGATTGTGTTTTCCTGATGGGACACCATGCAATGAATGGTACTGAAAAAGGCAACCTTAATCACACTGAAAGCAGCCGTTCCATAGTCAAAATGCTGTTGAATGGAAAGGAAATTGGTGAAATCGGTATTGCATTTTATCTTGCAGGACATTTTAATATACCGGTATCATTAATTTCTGGGGACGAAGCCGCCTGCATTGAAGCAACCATGTATAATCCTGATGTGGAAAAGGCGGTTGTGAAATGGGGCATAACAAGAACCTCTGCTGTAAGCCTGTCACCTGCTAAAGCAAGGCAGGTTATAAGGAAAGCTGCTGCAAATGCGCTGAGAAAAACACCAAACATTAAACCTGTTAAGATGGAAGGCAGCTGTGAACTGATAATTGAATTTATTTCTTCATCAGATGCTTTTTACCGGCAGTATAAGACAGGAATTGACTCACTTAACCCGCGAACAATCAGGATCAAAGGAGCCAGTTTCATTGATGTATGGAAAGGATATTTTTCATGATAAAGTGAGGCAAGCATGGAAAAAGCTTATTTTGTGCTGGGTGTTGATTGTGAATCAACACAACCAGCGGTAAATAATCATGTTCTCGGAGAAAGAGCAATCAGGGGTATTGCAGATGTGATGAGCAAAAATAACGGAAAATGCACATTTTTTGTCATAGCATCCGATATTGAAAAGCATCATCATATTTACAGGGAATTAGAACAGCAGGGACACGAAATTGGGCTTCATTTACATCCGGTGATACAGGGTTATAAAGAATATTGCGGTATTTATGGACCAGAAGAACAGGAAAAAATAATAAGCCAGGCTGTTGATAGGTTTGTCCGGGCATACGGCAAAAAACCTGTTGCATTCAGCATGGGATATGCATCGGCAAACGATCACACTTTCAGCATTCTGGTTAAACTTGGATTTACGCACGGAACCTGTTCAATGCCAGGAAGAATTCTTCCTGAATGCGCATCAATATGGGCAGGAGCACCTCTTTTTATTCATTACGCCCATCCATATAACAGGTGTCTGGCCGGTAATCTTGATTTTGTCGAAATTCCCATAACTGTTGACTGGGAAAGCAGGATGTGGAGCGGAAAGCACCCGCAGGACCTCAGGGTTGAACTTGTTGACGCTAAAAACCATTCCTATACAATTGAAAAGTCTCTAAAAAGGCAAATGCAGGAAAATGTCTCAGTAAAGCTGGTGAGAGCCGTGACACATAATATATTTGAATTTGACAGCCCTGATAATTTCAGAAGACAGACACTTGAGGGAATGATTGCCTTTTTCAAAAATATCTGCAGCAGACTGAACCTTGTTGCCGAGATTACCACCTGCTCTGAAGTAAACAGGATATTCAGAGAAAAAAATTCTCTGTAGTTTTTTCTTACTGGAACATAGTTTACAGTTTTGTTGATGTTTGAATCAAAAAAGTTCATCGATTTGAAAGCCAAAAGAATCATAACAGGGCGCAAATTTATTACTTTCTTCATCAAAAAATCCCAGAGTATAACTCATAAAGTTGCCATATTCCGCTATAATCTCTTAA
>CAZHJN010000071.1:0-5972 GCA_964532995.1 uncultured bacterium | reverse complement strand
GGACGGTGGATTTCAAGTCCACTGCCTTACCGTTAGGCTAACCCTCCAAATTTTGTTTTTCAATATCGTGCTGATTTTCTGCGAATTTTTCCCCGGCGTTTTTACCGGTTCATATTGGACCCGGGTGTCCTGCGGGACCTGGCATAGTATATCATTTTTGGTCAGAATTTCAACCGCTTTTATTATTGGATCGACATACAATCGCAGCTGGTAACACTTTTGTGTCTGAAGAATCACTTCATCGGAAACATATCTTTTAATTTTATATGGAATGGTGGTGAGGGTTTTGAAACCTGGTTCTCTGAGTCCCTGTAAACAACGAAAAGATAGAAATCCGCATTTGCATTCAGTCCTGTGAGAAGTTTCCCTGGTTCTGTCAGTCCTTCTGCTAATGATATTGCGCCTGCGCCGTTTTCATAAGGACTCACCCATATTTCGTATATTTTTGCGTTGCTCACCTTTTCAAACCATACATGACACCTTGTTCCGTCATATTCTCTTTCTGGCACTGAAACAGAAGTAATTCTTGTTGGAGGCAGTGTCCCTGTTTGTTGCATTCGTAATATCGGGTTGTCAATATCTGGAGCTGTATCCGGAAGTTTCATCCTTATGCATGATAATCTCACTGCCTCACTGGTTCTGTCATTTTTGTTTTCATATTCGGCAAAAAGGTCTCCAAATAAGGTGTCAGATGTATCTGCGGGCTTTAATTCATCCGCTGTAATTACATGGGTTCTTCTTTCAACAAAAATCTTTTCAAGTTTAAGAGGAAGGTCAACAATCCCATCTCCACCATAGTTACCCCACCAGCATGTTCCTGGTTCTCTGAAACAGTCATAGGGTTGATTGCCCGGCAATTCAAATTTGAGATACCGCCAGCCATCAAAGCAGAAAATGCTTGCACAGTGGACATCATCAACATTCCACTCTCCATTTTTCCCGTTGCTGATCCATTTTTCACCTTTTGCATCCGTGAGACAGTAGACAATCCTTCCCCAGTCACTGTTTGCTTTTACCCAGAGTCCAATATGGGATGGCTTACCAGGTATTTCGATAGGTTTTTCAGGAACAAGTGTTGTGTAGAAGGGCATTGTTTTTCTTTCCATTTCCTGTTTTTCAAGGGAAATTGCAAGTGCCCTGCTTCCAAACTTCGCAGGGACTTTCTCAATGTGTGCGGACATCTTTCCCGGAAATTTCTTCACAAACTCCATATGAGCGCTTTCGTAGTCAGCATCTCTTTCCCCCGAAATATTCCATTTCCCATTGCCAGGATTTGAAATTTTTATTGAATATTTTCCTGGCCGCGAATCAGAATGGACTGCTTCACCGAGAGTAATAACAGGGTCTTTTTCAAGACCCCATACATAGCACGGTGAAGGCCCAATGTTGACAGAAAACTTGCCATTTTTCTCTTTGATTTCTGTCACATTATCCATCTGGTCATAAACAGTTATTACTGGTTTGTTCTGAGCCTCGATTGAAATGTTCCTTGTTCCGCGGATTGTCCAGAAGACATGAAGCAGTTTTCCTGTCCTGTAGTGTTTGAACTGCAAACAGAACACTGTATTACTTCCTGCTGGAATCATTTTTATGTATTTCATTCTGTTTGTCTGTCTTGTAAGCGTTGCATACGCGCAATAAACAGGCTTTGGATATAAAAGAGGTATCCTGCTGCACAATCCACCACCATAGTGAGTTTCGCCCCACGCGCCCGCGCATTGAAAGCCAGCCGGACAGCCGAAATGTCTTGTTGTGTTATAGGCCATCAGGATCAGATACGCTCTTACCGTATGATCTGCTTCTTCCTGTTCTGTCAATGCGCCAGGCATTGAAGGAGAAACTGAAGGTCCTTCTATTGCCATAAGTTCAGGCCATTTCTTGCCTGCTTTAAGCCATTCCTGTTTCAACTGCCACATAACTGAGGCAAAGGTGACCTGATGCATCTGCATTTCAGGAATTCTTTCAAAAAGTACCACATCAAGAGCAGGGCCATCCATCAATTCTGTTGCCTCTTTGCTGTATCTTAAAAATGGGATTGGAAATGAGGGGATTCCCCATGGCAGCAGACATTTTGAATCAGGCCATTGTTGTTTTATCGCAGAAGCCGCTATCACAAACTGCTGTAAATATTTCTCATATGCCGCCTTTTCGGAATCTGTCATCTGATATGGTGGGTCTCCATAGTATTCCGGCAGACTGATATATGAAACTGGTCCGAGAAGAGGTTCTGCAAAAAATACAGCGAGTTCAGGGATATTTACATCTGTTGGTTTTGAAAGAGGAGATTTTTTTATCGCCTCAATGACTGCTTTTTTCATCTCTTCTGGTTTTGATGGATCCCATTCAACCCCGAGAAATTCTTTTGTCATATGGAGCTGGTAAGCGAGGAAATAAGATTTCATCTTGTTCTGTTTCAGAAAAATCAATTCTGTTTCAGGACATAAACTTTCATAGAAAGGATGCATTGAGGATTCAACGCCTGCTTTTACCATTACTTCTAACCTTGGAACTCCGGATGGCGTATCATGTCCTCCATTCCAGTCCCAGAACCCGAATATCTGTCCTTTTCCTTCTGTCCAGTCGCCTCTTTCCCTTGTATCCGGATGGAGATACGCAAGGGAACCTGTCATTATTCTTGTTTCACCTGAATCATTGATGGTGAAAGTTGTTCTGTGATAACCGAACCTTGAGAGTTTCAAAATAAACGGAACACTGATAGATCTACCGGCTGGAACAATAACTTCCTTTTTTATCTTTGTCTTTTCTTTCCTGTCATAACTTTCAGTCGCAATGGAAACAAGAACATTTTTTTTATTACCGGAGGTATTGGTGAGTCTGCAGGAATATTCTATTCTTTCGGGAGATGTCCATACATGCGCAAATTGAGAAGGAACAAAATCCACTGTGACATCCAGTTTTTCAAACGTAATGGCAAAAACATGAACGCTGCTGGGAAGACCTGCCTGGTGCATGCTGTAATAGATGGGATCAGGGAAACTTCTGTAAATCCTTACCTTTTTTGTAAGTTCAAATTCAAGATACGGAAGATCTGAGAAACCTTTCAATTCTTCCTTTAGCAGAGGAATCGTAATCAGATAAAGATTTCCCCTCTTTCCATTTTCTGTTATAAAGGGAATCTTACGCGTATCTGAGGGATCAGACTTATAAAGCGGGACTTTTTTCTCAAAACAAACAGGATGTCCTGCTCCCGGTCTGTAGAACACTGCTGTTAATTCAGGAAGGGTGTCAGGCGTATCATCAGAAGACGCCAGCAGGTGAAGTTTTGTGTACTGGTTATTCGGGACTCTCAAACATATTCTTCCCGGCTCAATCTGCATTGCACCTGCCCATCTTGGGGTATCTCCCTGCCATCCATCAAATGCACCCTCAAGCATTCCGAATCTTGCCCAGGATTTACCGATATCTATGTGGCTGGCTTCATTGAAGAAGTTTTTTGAAAGTGCAAATGGAATACCAGAGACAGAAATCTCATTGTTTTTTCCGGGCACAAGGATATCTTTGATCCTGTCGTTTGCAGGAAACAATGACTCATTTACATAGCCATCAATCGGGACAGGTACAAAATTTCCATAATCCCTGGAACCTTTTATTTTAATTGATGAAATATCTATCCCTGAATAACAGTAAATTCTGAAGAATCCATCCGTGCTGATGCCTTCGCTTTTTGTCTCTCTCAGCAATCTGTCATCAAGCCATACCTGAACACTGTTTTGTTTTATCACATATCTGATTGAGAGCCATTTCTTATCAAGAGGCTCCATTGCAGCGATATCGTTTTCAAATCTTTTTCTGACCATTTCAGGCCAGTTCAAACGGTTTTTAACAAGAGTTCTAACAAGGTATGTGCCATAAAGTGAATGTTTTTCACCGGGAATGGGTGGTAGACTCCAGACCAGATATGTTTGTGTTTTGTCAGGATAGAAAGTCAGACTGAGAGAGAACGGATTATTTTGACCCGGATCATCAGGGCTCTTCAGACAGGCCCCTATCGAGAAATATGTTTGTTTATCTGAAGCAAATCTCAGAACCAGTTCAATTTCTGAATTTACAGGGATTGATTTTGAGCTTGTTATTTTCAGCCCCCGGCTTCCAACAGATAAGAAATTTGTTTCTTCTGTGCTGGAATATTTTGCATCCGGTTCACCACCGTAAATTGTTGTCACATTCCAGACATCTGGATTCACAATCCTTTTTATTTCTTCTTTTTCTTTTGTTTGTGAAAAAGAACATATAGCCAGAAAGAATACAAATATGACTGTAAAGGCACAGGTTTTCATTTTTCTCCTCCTGGCTATGTTGATCACTTTTCAGTTTTTCCCTGTTTTTTGAAACCCACCACGGACAGTTTTAGTTTACCATTGTTCTTATCAAAAGCAATGCCTGCTTCAAAACCTTATCAGGAAATAATACAGATTGGACAGTTAAACCTTTCCTTCATTTCCAGAAATGGGGAAAAAGGTTAAGATAGATAGAGATAAAATTATTTTTAAGATAAGAAGGAGATGCAGAATGAGAAAGGTAACATGGACTCTTTCCGGTGGTTTAACATGCTCTGAAATAGAACAAATTCACAATGCCGCACTTCAGATGATAGACGAAACAGGTATTCTTGTTTCATCCAAGAATGCAATAAATATTCTTAAAGGTCAGCAGGGTGTGAGAATTTATAATGGGAATCGTGTCCGTATATCTCCACAGCGGGTTGTTGAAATTCTTGGTCCATTTCCGAAAAGACCATTTATCATGCAGGAAAAAGAATCTTTTTTTATATCAGGATATTCTCTCAGATGTTTTGATCCTGAAACAGGAAGGATTCGTTCATCCACTGCAAAAGACCTGGTTGATTTTACAAAAATTGCTCATGCTCTTGGTGTAAAAGGTTGCGCAATCGTTATGCCGCAGGATATGCCGCAGAAACTTGCTGAGGTTGCAACATATAAACTGTGTCTTGATGTTTCGGACAGAATTTATGGGGCAGGAATTTTCAGCGATGCACAGGTATATGATATTGTGCAGGAAATTCAATGCATTATTGGTGATGGGTATTCATGCGGTATGCACATGATAAGCCCGATGGCTTTTGATCCTTTTCTTCTTGAGATGGCACTGAAATATATTCCCAGGAAAGCATCTTTTTCTGTTGGCAATATGCCGATGAGAGGAACAACCTGCCCGATTTCACTTCCTGGAGCCCTTGCTCAATCATGTGCTGAGGTTCTCGGAGGGGCTGCGATACTCAAAATGCTTGGACCAGAGTGCGAAGTAAGTTTTTCTCCTTTTGTATATCCATTTGACATGAAATATACCACGATTGTCTACGGAGGGCCTGATTTTATCCTCGGAAATCTTGCAATAGCTCAGATGGCTGAATTTTATGGAACCACAGTAATGGCAAAGGCTTTCAATACAATGGGCAAATTGCCTGATGATGCGCAGATCGGACTTACTGCTGCAGCAGCCATGATAATGGCACTTGCGGGTATGAAAAATTTCGGATGGTCCGGTACATGCTGCATTGATGAAATTGCGTCTGTGGAGCAGATGATTATTCAATATGAGATTTTCAGGGCAATACTGCATGTAAAGCAGGGATTTGAGTTTGATCCGAATGATCTTGGTGTGGAGATTGTCCGGGAATGCGCTTTGCAGAATACCTATATCATGCATCAGTTAACTGTGAACAATTACAGAAAACAGTTATTTATGTCAGATATCTTCTCAAACGAAACATTCGCAGCTTGGGATAGTACAGGTAAACCTACAATCAGAGATAAAGCCCGCAGGAAAGCTATTTCTCTTCTTGCTTCGCATTCATTCCAGAGAGATTCTGCTCAACAAAAAGAACTGGATGCATTATGGCAGAAGGCCTGCAAACTTTTTGGTTAATTTGTTTTAATTGACTTTAAACGGCAACAGGATTATTATTTTATCTATGGAAAAGATCTGGACAG
>CAZHJN010000070.1:0-6030 GCA_964532995.1 uncultured bacterium | reverse complement strand
AATAATGGAGGTTCCATGCTGCAGGGGCCTTTTTATGATGGCTCGGGAAGCACTTTCTGAAGCTAAGAATAAAATCCCTTTAAGCTTGAGGGTAATCAGTATAAATGGTGAAATAATAACCAGTCAGGATTTACAGTGAATGACATAGACCTTGTTGAAACAAAATACTTTACTTTTGCTCATCCACCTGAAAAACTGAAACTGCAATATGGTGAAGAGATAGGACCGATAACTATTGCATATGAAACCTATGGAATGCTCAATAGTTCAAAAAACAATGCAATACTTATACTTCACGCGCTTTCAGGAGATGCTCATGCAGCCGGATTTCACAAAGGTGAAAATAAACCGGGCTGGTGGCATGATATGATAGGTCCTGGTAAAGCATTTGATACAACAAGGTATTTTATCATCTGTTCTAATGTTCTTGGTGGATGCAAGGGTTCAACCGGACCATCAAGCATAAATCCTGCAACAAAAAAACCATATGGCATTAATTTCCCACTTATCACAATAAGGGATATGGTAAAATGCCAGAAAAATCTGATTGATTATCTTGGTATTGAAAAACTATTATGCGTCGCCGGTGGTTCTATGGGAGGAATGCAGGTTCTTGCCTGGATGACAGATTTTCCTGAAAATATCAGAAGCGCTATACCGATTGCCACTGCAATCAGACATTCAGCGCAGCAGATTGCATTCAATGAGGTCGGCAGACAGGCAATCATTGCAGATCCTGACTGGAAACAGGGGAATTATTACGATAAAGGTATACCATCAAATGGGCTTGCACTCGCAAGGATGATAGGTCATATCACATATATGAACGATATCTCCATGGCAAACAAATTTGGTAGAACAAGACTTGAAAATAGAAAAGCCAAATTTCATGCTGATTTTGAGGTAGAAAAATACCTTCATTACAGAGGTAATAGTTTTGTAAAAAGATTTGATGCTAACTCATATCTTTACATTACAAAAGCAATGGATATTTTTGATGCCTTTGAGTCTCATGAAAAATTAGATGCATTAAAAAAAATCAATGGATCTGTGCTTGTTATCGCATTTAAATCCGACTGGCTTTATCCGGCTTACCAGTCAAAAGAAATTGTTAAAGCATGTAAAAAAACAGGACTTAATGTTTCATACTGTGAGATAAACTCTACATATGGACATGATGCATTCTTACTTGAAGTTGAAGAGGAAACAAGACTGATAAAAAATTTTTTGAAAACCGTTTATCAGGAAATAAAACATCAATAAAAAAATGCGTATTGATCACAGGATAATCTTTGATATGATTGAAGACAATTCAGGTATTCTTGACCTTGGTTGTGGTGATGGAGAATTACTGCAGCTTCTTAAAAATAAAAAAGCATGCAGAATTCAGGGAATTGAAATTGATGAAAAACTTGTTTATAGATGTATTGAAAAAGGATTAAATGTAATACACGGAGATGTAGACACGGGTTTACCGGAATACAACGATAATTCGTTTGACTATGTGATTTTAAATCAAAGCCTTCAGCAGGTCTTACACTTTGAAAAGGTTCTTGACGAATCATTGAGGGTCGGTAAATCTGTAATAGTTGGTTTTCCCAATTTTGCTTACTGGAAAGGAAGATTTCAGATATTTTTTCTCGGAAAAACCCCGATCACATCAACACTATCATATCGTTGGTACGAAAGTCCTAATATCAGATGGTTGAGCATTCTTGATTTTATCAACTTCTGTAAGAATAAAAAAATCAAGATACTAAAAAAGACCTATCTCAATAAAGATAGAATTATCAGATTGTTCCCGAATTTACTGGCTGATACCGCAATTTTTTTTATAAAAAAATAACTTAATCCAGACCTATTGCTTTCCTTAAAATTTTTATAACATCTGTAATATCAATCTCTCCATCATCGTTCATATCAGCAAGATTATTAACAGGATCAAGACCTATTGCCATCCTCAAACAGAGTATCACATCGCTGATATCTATTTGACTATCGCCGTTCAAGTCTCCTTTCATACCCTTTTTAGTAGTAAAAGAGGTTAAATCACTCCACTGGCTCCAGGCACCCCATATATCCTGATGTCTGACCCTCCACACATACTCTGTATTGTAGGAAAGTCCTGAAATTGTTTTTGTGGTCTTATTTTCAGTATCCCTTTTTGAATCAAAAACAAGTATCTGATTACCATCTTCCACGCGATAAACCCGCCATTGTGAAGCATTATGAGAAGGACTCGAACCAGGTTGAAATTGACCTGAAACAAGAGTAACAGGTAATTCAACTTCTGTCGCACCATTTTCAGGAGACAGATTTGTTGGTTTACCGGGTGGTGTGATTCCACCTTCTGAAGTGGTAAAAGATGTTGCATCAGACCAATCACTCCACATAGAATCTCCGTTCTGATGTCTCACCTGCCACCAGTATTTTGTGTTTCCTTCAAGTGGTACAGGAGTGTTAACAGATGTAAGGTTTATCTGATCTTCAACATCATACCAGGTAAAGGTTTCATAATCTTCTCCGTCCTTCCACATCCTCCACTGTGAAGCCCTGTGAGTGGTATTGCCCTGGCCTGGCTCAAACTGGCTGGACTCGAGAATATAACCAGAAGGATTAATCCCTGTAGATCCATTTGCCGGTGAAATGTTTAAAGGTTTTTCCGGGGGATAAAGCTGTGCAATTGTCATTAAACTGCCGGTAATAGCCTGGTCAACTTCACATGTTATGGAAATACCTGAATCCTTTGAATGTGCATACACATCAGAATACTTCAGTATATCAACTCCAAATGTTTGACCTATAGCGGCTGTGCCATTGAAACTGAAAAAAACAGCATACTTTTGGTTTAAGCCATAATCAATTTCTTTATTGATACCGGCAAATGTGATTTTATTTCCAGAGATTGTTCCTGTTGAAACAAGGGTTTCATAAATGCCATCATTATTTGAATCAAGATAAAGGTTCGCGCTTGAAAGAGAAGAAGCGATGTTTCCTGTTCCTTTTGCAGTAACAATGATACTATCAAAAACAACATTTTCATCTGTTTCCCATTTTATAATATGAAATCCAAAAGCAAGCATCTTCACATTTTGAGCATTGTTTGGTATATCGCTGGGCTGAATTTCTTCAGATTTGTATATTTGCAAACCCGGAACAGGTGGCCAGCCAACAATTCCCGGAGCACTCGTTATACCATTTGAAAAAACAATCACCATATTTCTTGAAAATTCCATTCCTGCTTTTTCACCAGAAATAAAATAAAAACCAGGATCAAGGTTCAAAATCAAGAAGTTGCCATCAGGCGTTGTTTCATTAAGGCCGGTTACCGGATTCCCGTCTTCATCAAAATAAAAAATATCTGGATTGAGTTTTGTTCCGTTTCTATCATAAAGACTGATTTTAACTCCTGCAAGGTCCATTCCATTTACTGATAAAACTTCTCCAATGATATCGCCTTTCCCCTGAATGTGGGTTTTACCAAGTTCAGATAATATCACTGAATACACATTCTGCGGTATCACCCAAAATTCGTTTTCATCATCACCATTTTGCTTTTTTTCTGGTCCCTCATCAGCTCTGCCGGTAGAATATGAATCAACATAATTTTGTTTTGAAATTTTCAGCACTCCATAAGAAACCAGATTAAAGCTTATGTTAAATGAACCATCTGAACCGGTTGTTGTGGAAGTTGTTGTTCCAGGAATTGAAACAGTTGCTCCTGAAACAGGATTATCATCCCAGTAAACTTTTCCGGAAAAACTAAATGAGTTACTTTCTTCAATTCCTCCAACAGTAATGGTATCAGGATATCCTATCACGACACAGGAAGAAAAATTGCTTCCTGGTTTTGAGCCGGTAATTTTTATTGGTTTATGAGGATCAACATTGTAAATTATGAAAACACCGCTTTCGGAAGTCGCAGATAAACTGCTATCCGGCATATTGCTTTGATCAGCATATCCTATTGTCCCCGCATTGCTGTTATTGTCCATATATCTTGCCGTAATAACAACCCCGCTGACAGGACCTTTACTTTCGCCTGAAACCATACCAACTATGTCTGCTTTTCCTGAGGTATGGGCTATGCCACCAGGTGGAGTATGAATTTCACTATAACGAACACTAGAAATTAGAGGAAAGGAAATATCGGTTATATCTGAATCTGAAGTGTTTTCAAGTTGCGTGTATGTATTAATATATCCGGATTTGCTGGCTTTGAATTGAAAACCTGTTGAATAAACCGGAACGTCTGATATTGTAAAATTACCATTGGAATCAGTGGTCGTTGACAAATCTGTACCAGAAATGGAAACATTAACCCCGCTCACGCCATTCTGGGTCTGAATATCAAAAACGAATCCACTCATATTGACACCGGCAAAACAGTAAAACCACAATCCTGCCAGCGATAGAATGATTTTTTTCAACATTTTTTCCTCCTCTATGAGATTGCAAATTAACTCTGCCTTATCTAAATATGATAACATATTTTGAGAAGGTATAAAATTTCCTGAATGTAAGAACAGATTTTCATCACAGGAGGAATCATGAAAGCTGATATTATTGTGGTCGGAGCAGGACCAGCCGGAATGGCTGCTGCGTGGGCCGCAGCAAAAGCAGGCTCTGATGTTCTTCTTGTTGAAAGATATGGTTTTTGTGGAGGAATGGCAACAACAGGTATCATAGGTTCAATACTCGGGCATTATTTAAATGAAAAAGAACCAGCGGTTGCCGGATTCTTAAAATTCCTCATAGATGAACTTTCAAAAATTGGTGGCTGTGAACCCTGGGATAAGGCATTTAAAAAATATGGTATCGGTTTTGATTCAGAATTGCTCAAGTATGCTGCTGAAAAACTACTTCTTGATGCAGGTGTTAGATTTCTTTATCACTCTTTTCTAACTGATGTGAAGAAGGGTTCTGAAGGCCTTATCAGTGCAATTGAGGTTGCCAATAAGAACGGAAAGATGCTTGTAGAAGGAAAAATGTTTGTTGATGCAACCGGTGATGCAGATGTTGCATATTTTGCTGGATTTGAATACACAAAAGGAAGGCCACAGGATGGAAAAACAGAATCAATGGGTTGTATTTTCAAGATTGCCGGTATAGATGAAGAAAAACTAACAGAAGAAGTTGCTAAAACTGCCAGAGAAAAACTTTCAGAAATGAGAAATTCAGGAAAATTAAAAATCTTCAATGCGGGGCTTGGTGGAAAGGGAAGTACTGTAAGAAAAGGAGAAAGAAGCTTCAATATGACAAGATTTGCAGGCGATGCAACTGATGCACAGATTCTTACAGAAGCTGAAATTGAATTAAGAAAAGAAACCTTCAGGATTTATACATTTTTGAAGGAAAATGTTAAAGGTTTTGAAAATTCCTACATTTCCTCATTCCATATTCATGCAGGAATCAGAGAAACAAGACAGATAAAAGGACTTTACACACTTACAGAACAGGATGTAATTGAAGGGGAAAAATACGATGATAGTATTGCCCGCTGTACATACTGGATTGATATACACTGCCCCTTTGGAAGAACGATTAATGCACATCTCTGTTATAAAGAATGCGAAACCCCTGAATATTGTGTTATGCTTGATAAATACAAAGATTATCTCCCATCGAAAAACAGGCTTTATCCTCCTGAAAATGATTGGTTCAGTATTCCGGCAAGATGTCTGATACCAGAAAAATCAAAAAATCTTGTTGTTGCTGGCAGATGTATATCTGCAGACCACAAGGCAATGGGAGCAATAAGGGTGATGGCAACCTGCATGGCAACAGGAGATGCAGCAGGAACTATGGCATCTATCGGTCTGAAAGAAAAATGTGATACGCTTTCAATACCTGTAAAGAAGGTGCAGGAAACCATCAAAGAAATCGGTGGAATATTTTAAGTTAACTATTGACTCAGACTCATAACATACCTGACTGTCTCAACAATTTTCCTGACATCCGGAACATAGAATTTCTCAAGCAAGACTCTGTTTCCGCCTGAAAAATTTCAATCCTTCAAACCAGAGAATA
>CAZHJN010000069.1:0-6102 GCA_964532995.1 uncultured bacterium | reverse complement strand
TTGATAAAACTTATTACCGCAGGCTTTTTTATTTTCATTATGGATAAACTTTTTAATGTGAGAGAAGCTTTGAAAGAAGTCTTAAACTATGGATGGCAGAAATGATGAATGATAAAGGAAAAAAGCCGTTGCTTTCTATTGGTATACCAACATATAACGGTGAAAAGCACATAAGAGAAGCAAATTGATAGTGTTATAAACCAGCTTGATCAAATAGATCAGGATATTGAAATAGTGATTTCTGATAATGCATCCACGGACAGTACATCCGAGATAATATCACAGTATATTCAAAGGCACGGTTTTATCAGATATTTCAGAAATACAGAGAATACTGGTTTTGACAGGAATGTGGACCTGGTTTTTGAGAGGGCGACCGGTGAATATGTCTGGATTCTCAGTGATGATGACAGGTTAAGAAAAGGAGCCTTAAAAAAAATATTAACGATATTAAAAAAACATGAGGATATTTCAGTTATTTTTGCCAATTATGCAGAGTGCGACATAAATATGCAAGAGTATCCTGTTCGGACACGGCCTGATATACACAGGGATTTGTACTGCGCTAATGGAAACATTTTTTTTAGAGAGAGCAAATTTCTTTTTGGACTTGTTTCATCATTAATTATCAAAAGAAATAAATGGGATGATAGAGTGAAAAAATATATTGGAACCGGTTTTATTCATGCCGGTGCAATTGCTGAAATCCTTTCAGAATCCACCGCTTATATAATTTCGGAAAAACTTGTTGACCTCAGAACTCCAATTACGGGTAAGGAACGATGGCAGACTGAGGGTTATAGGGCTATTGTTAAACCAGGTCTTGAACTGGTCAAAATTTTCAAAAATATGAAAAATCTTGGTTATAGTAAGAAGACATATCGCTGGTTGATTGACAATATGTTCAGAGCGAATATGAGATTAATTCTGGTTTTGCAGATGATGGGTGTAAGAGATAAGAAAGAGATTGCAGAAAAAATGATGGAATGCTATGGCAGATATCCCACTTTCTGGTTGATCCATCTTCCTTTTCTTTTTATACCAGCAGGGTTTTTTAATTCTTTACGAAGGGTAAAAAGAATTTTCAAAAAAACAGGGGGTCGGTGTTTATGAAAATAGTATTCTGTCTTGTCAGGTACATTGGTGGGAACAGAAAACTCGGGCAATCTTTTGAAGAAGTTTACTGGGTGGAACCACTGAGAAAACTTGGCCATAGCGTGTACATATTTGAAATGGATGACTACCTTGTGGGTCCGGGTCTTGTGTCAAAAAAGGATGATGGAAAGCTTCTTGATTATGTAAAATGGGTCAAACCGGACTGGGTTGTTATGAATGATTATTCCAATGATTCCTTTACAGACCAAACATGGAGGGAAATTTCAAAAATCTGTAAGAGTTCTGACTGGTTCGGCGATGATAATCACAGATACGATAATTACACAAGGTACAAAGCGGCGTATTTTACCCATCCGATAACCTGCGATTTTTTTTCCTATGACAGATACATACATGATGGATATAAAAATGTCATAATGAGCCAGTGGGCGGCATTTGATTTTGATTCTGTTGATGAGGAAGAAACAGATGCACATTTATACGATGTTACATTCGTCGGCACATTCAGCCTTTATAGAAAATGTATATATGATTTCCTTAAAAAGAACGGAGTTCATGTTCAGTTTTATGGATCTGGCTGGCCTGGAGGCAGGGTCACTTCAGGACAGATGAAGAATATATTCAGAACTTCCAAGATAAATCTCAACCTGGAAAAGCTTGCAACAAATTATGATATAAGGTTTCTTATGGCGGATAAAATGAGATTTCTTTCCTTCATAAAGAGGAGTTTAACAGGAAGGTCCCTCTACACAATTTCAAAACAGATTAAGGCAAGACATTTTGATATCTGTATATGCGGAGGATTCCAGCTTTCAGAATACATTCCTATGATTGAAAAATACTATGAGATCGGTAAAGAACTTGTGGTTTTTTCATCTCTTGAAGAAATGCTTTCACTGATTAAATATTACCTGCCAAGACACGAGGAAAGAATGAAAATCGCAGAGGCAGGTTATCAGAGAACAAAGGCAGAACATTTGATGATAAACAGATGGCAGGATGTTATACATCAGTTAGAGGAAAAGAGATAGAATATGAGAAGAAGAAGTTTTTTGCTCGGGGTCGTTTCAGGCGGATTCACCAATATTATTGCAACAGTTATTGGAATTTTTTCTGCACCCATTGGTTTGAAATACTTTGGGATTGAAAGATATGGTGCTCTTGCTGTAATAAGTACCCTGTTAACCTATCTGGCAACCTCCCAGATAGGGTTACCGACCGCCGTTAATGTTCTCGCCTCAAAGGCAGTTGACAGACTGGAGCAGCTCAGGGTAATTATAAAGGCTTTTATTCTCTGTTCGGGTATTGTCATTTTTGTGGCCGCGGGTTTTCTGATATATACTGGTACCTCAGAATGGCTCGATATCATAGGTAAGGTGCCTTTAAATATTTATCAGGAGGTAGCACGCGCAACATTTGTTTCTGCGATACTTTTTTTGTTCAATCTGCCACTTTCAATATTTCTTGGCGGATTTGTTGCAGCTCAAAGAGTCCATGTGGAAAGATTGTACAGTATGCTTGTTTCTTCTGTTATACCGTTTCTTGGTTTGTTGATAGCAATATGGTGGAAGGGTAATCTTGTTTTTTACTCTTCTGTTAAAGGAGTTTTAACCATAATTGTCAGTTTGATTTCAATAATTCATTTACTTTTTTTCAACAGAGAAAACAGAGCATATGTTAAAAAATTTGAAAATCTGGTTCAACCATCAGCGATTGATGAATTTTCCATCCGCTCAATCCTGGGAACATCTTTGAGATTTTTCATCGTTGGACTTGCTGCAACGGTTGTCTGGCATACTGACAATTTAATTATCAGCCATTTTTTCGGGATAAAAGATGTAACCCCATATGCAATTACTTTTAAACTGATAACATCAGGCTTTTTTATTTTTTCTGTGATAACATATCCGGTTTTTCCAATGGTGGCAAGAGCTTATAGCAGCAATGAGATCAGCTGGATAAAAAAGACCTATGAGAAGCTAATCTTTATTTTGCCTCTTCTCGGAGGATTCATCTGGGTTTTAGCAGTTGCCTTTGCTCGGGATATCATCTATATATGGGTTGGACCTGAGGGATATGCAGGGTTGCTTACTGTATTTGCAATTGGCGGCTATGGATATGCCTGTTCTTTGCTTGCAACACCAAATATGATAGCAACAGGGCTGAATTTTATAAACGTTTTCATAGGCTGGAGCGAGGCAATCGTTAACATTTTTCTCTCCATATTTTTCATTAAATATCTTCATATGGGAATAGGAGGTACTGCGCTCGGCACTTTTCTTGCGTCATTTTTGACTGTTTCCTGGATGGTTCCAATTTATATTCGCAAAAGAAGCCAGGGGAAAATTATTCTCGATTATTCAATTGTGATTAGAAACTTTTTCCTGGTTATTCTACCCTGTCTTATCCTGCTTATGGTTTTGCATCAGTTGAAAATTGACTCAGTCAGAATATCACTCAGTTTATTGATAATCGTTATATATTGCTTTGTTTCTTACAGAATTCTGCCATCTGGTGTGAAAGGAATTTTGAAAGACCTGATCAGGGTGTTCTACGAAAAAATAAGGGTACAGCCGGAAAAATAAAGGATGTTTATATGGAAAAGGTTACAATCGGGATTCCTTCGTATAACAGTGGCAAATACATAAGAAATTGTATAGAGTCTGTTATGAAACAAACTTATTCTAATCTGGAAATAATTGTTGTGGATAATGGTTCACAGGATAATACAGAGGAAATTGTACTCTCTTTTAAGGATCCGAGGATTAAATTCATCAGAAATCCTGAAAATATATATTGCTATGGCAGTACCAATGTCATAATGAACATTGCTGAAACTGAATTTGTGGCGGTTTATCATTCTGATGATATGTATAAGCCGACAGTGGTTGAAGAACAGGTTAGATTTTTGCAACAGCACAAAAATGTTATGGCTGTTTTCACGGAAGCCAATCTTATTAATTCATCCGGCACCATTATTGGAGAATGGAAGATTCCTAAAGAATTTGAAAGTGCTGATACAATAGATTTCAGAACAGCTTTTAACGGTTTTTTGAAATACGGTGATTTTTTCATCTGTCCAAGCGCTATGTTTGTAAAGAAAGTTTTTTCAGAAATCGGGACTTTTAAGGAAGAAAAATTTTTTTCAACCACCCAGGCTCCTTTCTGGTTACAATTGCTTGAGAGATATGAAATGGACAGAAACATGATATTCACAGCAAACGACCTTGAAATGTGGTTGCGCATGCTGCAAAAATTTCAAATCGGGATTTTGCATAAAAAACTTATGTGTTATCGCATACACGCCGGTCAGGGTACTGCATCCCATTCCACTTCTTATGAAAATTTTTTTATTGTGATGGATTATTATGAGAAATATGCGAGGGAAAATAATCTTATTTCGCAACACTGCTGGAATTCTTACAGGTCAAAAAAAATCAGATGGGAGTTTTCAAAGGGCCAGAGAGCTTTAGGCAATAAAGAATTTGTAAAGGCAAGAAAAAATTTCATCCGATTTTTGAAAAGTTTTCATAAGATTTTTCCGGATATAACTTTCAAAGATTTTTACCGATTTCTATGGGCTGTTGCTGTTATATCATCAGGTCCCTTTATATGCAATTTCAGGACAATTTTGAATCATTATCTGATTTATAAAAACAGACATCGTCAGAAAAAGATGAGGTTACCATGAAAATAGCCCTTGGCGTGGATTTTCCATCCGGTTGTGCGGCTGGTATTGAAATATGGGCTCAGGGTCTTATTGAAGGTCTTTCCAGGGTTGATGAAAAAAACGAGTATTTTATTTTTGGTTTCTTTATGCGAAATTTCCAGAAAAGGAAGGAAGCATTATTAATTCCAGAAAAAAAGAATTTTCAGCTGTATGTGAAGCGCGCCCCGAAACCAGTAATCATGTTTCTGGAAAAAAACAATATTCCAGTAATTGAAAGATGGTTGATAAACAAAAGAATTGATGTGTTTCATGGCACCGGGTATTTTTTGCCTCACTTGAAAGAAATAAAGAGTATCACAACCATACACGGACTTGATTTTGCTGAAATGGATGCGTACTGGTATTCTGAAAAGTGGTTTTGGGATGTTGGAACTTATCTCAAAAGGGCGTGTATTGTTGTTGCTGTTTCAGAATATGTGAAAGAAAAAATCAGGCAGTATTATGGTGTGGAAAATGAAAGAATAAAGGTTGTTTATCCTGGTGTAAACGGCAAATTCAGAATACTTGATGATGATGCAGCCTGCGATTTTTCTGAAAGATTTAAATTCCCTTTTCCTTATATTTTTACTGTGGCAACATCCTTTGAAAGAAAAAACCTTGAAAGGTTGTTGAAATCATTTGCCATACTTATCAGAAAAAACATAGAAGTAATGCTTGTCATTGCCGGAAGCACAAATATTGAAGAACGACTCTCTAAGGAAGTTGTAAAACTTGGATTACAGAAAAATGTTTATTTTGCGGGATACTGTGATGCTGATCATCTTTCTTACCTTTATAATAAAGCAGAAGTATTTGTTTTTCCATCCTTATATGAAGGTTTTGGATTGCCTGTTATTGAAGCGATGGCATGTGGATGTCCTGTGATAACTTCTAATGTTTCTGCTCTTCCGGAAGTATCAGGCAATGCTGCGCTTTTGGTTAATCCGTACAGTGTTGACCAGCTGGCTGAGTCAATGGAGAAGGTTTTGATCGACAGCCAGTTAAGACAGAGACTCCGGGCAGATGGTTTGATAAGAGCAAAGGAATTTTCATGGGAAAAGAGCGCGGAGCAGATGGTTGAGATATACAATCTGGTATGTGGAAAAAGCTGAGATGATTCAAAAGATAAAAATCTGTTACATTCTGGGAACCCTTGATGTGGGTGGAACAGAAAAGCAATTACTGCTTTTGTGTAAACATATCGATCGCGACAAATTTTCCTCTTTTATTATTAGTTTAAGGGGTGGACGGATGAGGGAGGAATTCCGGAAAGAAGA
>CAZHJN010000068.1:0-6459 GCA_964532995.1 uncultured bacterium | reverse complement strand
ACATTATAATATACAAGTCCCTGATAATCAGGATAATACATTTCATCTGGAACAATTATTCAGACTTATCCACAGGAACACCGAAGTCCCCGGACCATGGAATTGAGAAACTGGTAAATGTGGAGATGAAAGCAGATGAAAAGTATTATTGACCAAATTGAAGTATATTGGATTTTAAAATCCGAATTTTAAGACAGACCGTAGGTTTTATCGTATTTTTCAAAAAAAATGGCTTTATTTTGGTCCTAATGGGCTGTTTTTATCAGTTTTGACATCTCTGAGACAGCAGAATACAATCCAACAAAGAGTGCTTTACAAATGATACTGTAACCTATGTTAAATTCTTCAATATACCGTATCTTCAAGACCGGAACTATATTATGATAGTCAAGACCGTGTCCTGCATGTACTTTAAGCCCAGTTGACATTGCATATTCTGAGGCTTTCAGGATTTTATTGAGTTCTTCCTGCCATTTTTCTTCCTGATGTTTTTCAAAATATTCCGCATATCTGCCGGTATGAATTTCTATGGCATCGGCTCCCACTGCTTTTGATGCATCCACCTGGCTGAAATCCGGTTCAATAAACATGCTTACCGTAATTTTATTTTCATGAAAAAGTTTAACGGTCTCCGCCAATTTCCTTTCATTTTTTACCACATCCAGGCCGCCTTCAGTCGTCAGCTCCTCTCTTTTTTCAGGTACGAGAGTAACTTGCGCCGGAAGCACTTTTAAAGCGATTTCAATAATCTCATCACTCGTTGCCATCTCAAGATTCAATCTTCTTACAGTGTTTTTTAATTGATAAACGTCTCTATCCTGAATGTGTCTTCTGTCTTCCCTCAGGTGACATACGATAGAATCACAGCCAGCAATTTCGCATATACCGGCCGCTGTCACAGGATCCGGAAATTTCCCTTTCCTTGCCTGTCTGAGGGTTGCCACATGGTCAATATTAACTCCAAGCTTTCTCATAATACCTCCCTTTATAGAATCGTCTCAAGACATTTTATAAGGGCGCGATTTTCAGAAGGTTTTCCAATGGTTATTCTGATAAAATTGTCCTTTATTCCAAATCCTGCCATTGGCCTTATGATAATGCCTTTTTCTTCAAGTTCATTGCATATTTTTATGGCATTATGATCTGTATGGCAGAATAAAAAATTTGCCTCGCTTGGAAATACTCTAAAACCAAGTTTTCCGAGTCTCTCAATCAGAAATATCTTTTCCTTCCTGTTGTTCCGTAAAGATTTTTCTACAAAAGCATGGTCATCAAGTGCCGCAAGCGCTGCTTCCTGAGCAACTGATGTCGTATTAAAAGGCGGTCTGATCTTTTCCAGGATGTTAATGATTTCTTCTGAGGCTATTCCGTAGCCAATCCTTAAACCAGCAAGTCCATATATCTTTGAAAAAGTTCTTGTAATCATAACATTCTTTTTTTCAAGCCAGTCCATAGCAGTCCCAAATTCAGAATCTTCTGCATACTCAAAGTACGCCTCATCGGCAAGCAAAATAATGTTTTCCGGCAGGTTTTCCACCAGCAGTCTCAGCTGGTCTTTTCTTATATGAGAACCTGTCGGATTATTTGGGTTGCAAAGTATTAATATCTTTGTTTTTTTCGTGATTTTCTTAAAAAAAGCATCAATGTCATAACTCATATCTTCATTCAGGTTAACTGTCACGGGTCTTGCACCAAAAGCATGGGAAAGAATCCTGTAAATAATGAAGGATGGTGATGGAAAAACAATCTCATCCCCGGATTCGCAAAAAGCCTGGATTGTCATGCTGATTATTTCACTTGAACCACTGCCAATAATTATCTGACTGTCCTTTTTTTTCAACATATAAGCCAGTTTCTTCTTTAACTTAAAAGCAGAACCTTCAGGGTACCTGTTTATGCCCGACAACCTGGATTTTATCGCTTTGATTGCCAGAGGTGAAGGACCAAAAGGATTCTCATTGGAAGCCAGTTTAATGATTTTCGAAATACCTTTTTCTCTGAAAAGAACCTCAGCAGGTTTTCCCGGCACATAGGGTTCTATAAAAGCAAGGCTTTTTCTTGCGAGTTCTTCTATAAAAACCATATCAAAAGTCCAAACCTATGAGTTTTCTTGTGTTTTTCATGGTCTCTTCTGCTACACTGCAGGCTTTCTCTGCACCCTTTCTTAAAATTTCCCATACCTGCTGATGATTCTGTTCAAGTTTTTCTCTTTTCTTTTTAATTGGTTCCAGATATTTTATAAGATCCTCCCCCATCTGTCTTTTGCACTCCACACATCCTATTTCTGCGTTCAAACACTGGCGCTTTATGTCTTCATAATTTTTAGACACAAGTTTCCTGTAGTCAAAAACAGCACATTCATCAGGGTGTCCTGGATCTTTTTTATAAAGCCGCTTCGGGTCGGTAAACATCTTTGAGACCTTTGAAATAATCTGCCGCTCTGTGTCCTTCAAAAATATCGCATTGCCGTATGACTTGCTCATTTTCCTACCATCTGTTCCAGGAACTTTGGGTGTTTCTGTAAGAACCTCTTTTGGCTCAGGGAAAAAATCGCCATAAAGAAAATTAAATCTTCTTGCGATTTCCCTGGTAAGCTCAAGGTGTGGAAGCTGGTCAACCCCTATCGGCACGTACCCTGCTCTGTAGATAAGAATATCTGCTGCCTGAAGTACCGGATAACCGAGAAAACCATAGGTTGTTAAATCCTTTTCTTTTAACTCCTGAATTTGTTCCTTATAAACAGGGTTTCTTTCAAGCCAGGAGATCGGCACAATCATTGACAGAAGAAGATTCAGTTCAGAATGCTGTTTTACCATTGATTGAATAAAAATCACAGACTTCTTAGGGTCAAGACCGCATGAAAGGAAATCAACAGCAATTTCAAATATATTGTTTTTTATTTCAGCGGGTTTCTGGTATTCGGTACTCAAAGCATGCCAGTCAGCGATCATATAAAAACACTCATATCCCTGATCCTGAAGTTTCTTCCAGTTTGCCAGAGCTCCGAAAAGATGTCCAATATGCAGAGGACCGGTTGGTCTCATTCCGCTGAGTACCCTTCCTTTAGAAGTTATTAAGTTCATAACTCGCCCTTTCTCTGTTTTTTAAAAAATTGCTGTAAAATCCTCCTGTGATCAAACACCATATCATCAGGAAGATTCCTTTCATAAAAAATTTCTGCGCGTAACGCATCATCACCGGGTCTTATTTGTCCAACTCCGTCAGCGGTATAAACAATTGAAACTGTGTGAAATCTCGGGTCTCTGTCAGGATCCGAAAAAACGCCGAAAAGTTTAAGTTTTCTGAGAGCAAGCCCTGTTTCCTCCATCGCTTCCCTTATTGCAGCCTGTTCGGCTGACTCTCCATAGTTTATAAACCCACCGGGTATCGCCCATCCTGAGGGTGGATTCTTTCTGTATATTAATATTATACCATCGCAGACCCTGATGATAATATCAACAGCGGGATATGGATTCCTGAATAACCTGCGTGAAAAATCGGCAAGTAATGGTTCAACAGCCACACAGCCTTTCCTAAAATTGCTCCTATCCGAAAACAACAATCTAACTTCTTTAATCTTTTTTCCCTTCGGCTCCCTTAACATTTCTCGAACAAGCAGAAGACAGAAATCCTGAATAGGTGCATACTCCTCACTGCCCTGAGGAAAGAAAATCACCATTGAATCGTTTCTGGCTTTTGTAATAAGCATCCTTACCGTTTCCTCCAATTTCCGACAATTCTTCTTTCTCAATATGAACGATCTTTTATCGCCAGTTCCTTCCTCATGATTAATAAAAGCGATTTCAATTATTTTACCCGCAATAAAATAACGATTTTTTCCCATCTCTGATTTATTAAGTTATTAACTTATTAACTTATTAATTTTATAATTTTCACCCAGACGTTTCTTGTTCTGGGTCCATCAAACTCACAGAGGAAAACACCCTGCCACGTCCCGAGCATAAGCTGACCATTTTCAATAATAATTGAAATCGAATGACCAACCAGAGTTGATTGAATGTGCGCGTCTGAATTCCCTTCAACATGAGTGTAACCCGAATGTTCTGGAACAAGGTTAACAAGAACTGAAAGTATATCCTCTCTTACTGATGGATCAGCGTTTTCATTAATTGTAAGTCCGCAGGTTGTGTGTGGTACAAAAGCAAAACAGATACCTTCTTTAATTCCATTTCTTCTGACTATATCAGACAATCGACGGGTAATGTCAATCATTTCTTTTCGTTTTGTACTTTTTACAGCTATTATTTCCATATCGTTTTAGATCAGGCAGAATAAAATGTACTGTAAGCGAGATATGTTGAATAGATGTCTGCTTTACTTGTTACTTCAAACGGAGCATGCATTGATATGACGCCTGTTCCACAATCAATTGTGGAGATGTTGAGCCTTGCAAAAAATGTTGCAACGGTCCCTCCACCACCCTGCTCCACTTTTCCAATTTCTGAAGGTTGCCAGTGCACTCCATTTTCATCAAAGATTTTTCTTATCCAGGCTATGTATTCGGCTGACGGTTCTGTACTTCCAGCTTTACCCCTTCCACCGGTTGTTCTCTCCACACAAACCCCATGCCCGATTCTGGCAGTGTTTCTTGGATCATACGCTTCCCTGTATCCTGGATCAAAAAGCGATGAAACATCGGCTGAAATCGCCCGTGAATTTTCGTAGATACATCTCAGGTCCTTCTTAAAACCGGCCTTTTCAGCAACCTCTTCAATGAAAAACTGGAAAAATGCTGACTGCGCAGAAGTACTTCCATAACTACCGATCTCTTCCTGATCAACAAGAACACAGAAAGCACTGTGCAAAAGATCCTGTTTTTCAACGAGCGATTTAAAAGATGCATAGGCACATACTCTATCATCCTGACCGTATCCAATTATCAAACTTCTGTCTATTCCAAGATCTCTTGCTTCACCTGCTGGAACCATTTCAAATTCACTGCTTATTAAATCTTCTTCTGTTATCCCGTATTTTTCTTTTAAAATGGATAACAGATTGCTTTTAACCGGTTCCTTTTCTTCGTCTGCAGGAATTGTTGCAGTCAGAATGTTGAGATTTTCACCGGGAAAACCATCTTCAATTGTTTTTTTAATCTGGTCCTTTGAAAGATGAGGAAGCAAATCCGTAATTGTAAAAACAGGATCTCCAGCGCCATCACCTATTTCAATTAACCTTTTCTTCCCATCCTTTAGAATAACCACACCATACAATGCAAGAGGTATTGTCAGCCATTGGTACTTCTTTATTCCACCATAGTAACAGGTTTTCAAAAATACAATCCCTTCGTCTTCATAAACGGGATTTGGTTTCAAATCAAGCCTTGGAGCATCTATATGAGCAGCAATAAACCTCGCACCAGCACTCAAATTTTCCTTCCCAATGATTCCAAATATTACCTGCTTTCCTCTGTTTATTTTAAAGATTCTATCTCCGGCAGAAAGTTTTTTAAGTTCTGAAATTTCCTTAAAACCAGCTTTCTCCGCCATTTTTACAGAAGCTTCCAAAAATTTTCGTTCAGTTTTATTTTCAGATATGAAACGTCTGTATCCTTCGGCGAAACTGAAAACCTTTTCTCTTTCATGTTTTTCCCATGCTTTCCAGGCATTTTTTTTCAACATATTTCCTCCGTCAAGGTACTGTGGAAAATGCTCATGTAATTGTAATTACAAATGCTGTCTACGTCAACTCACCAGTGTTCCCATAAAAGAACATCTTCAAGCCTTTTTTTCGAAGGAATCGGATTTTCTGCTGGATATCCAAGAGCAATAATAGAAACAAGTTTCCATCCAGGAGGAGCTCCGACTATTTTTGAAATACTGCCGGCGTATGGCTTTTTATCCCCGGCTATCCAGCAGCTTCCAACCCCATATGCCTGAGCGGCTATCATAATATTTTCTGTGGCAGCACACCCATCTTCAAGGTAGTATTTGGTATCCTGGCAAAAAACCAGTATACAGCACGAAGCCTCCTTCAAAAATTTGCCATAGTCCGTTAAATCTGCAATTTCCTCAAGAACAGACCTTCTGGTAATCACCACGAATTTCCATGGTTGAAGGTTTCGCGCAGTCGGCGCAAGCCTGGCACAATCCACTATGTCTTTCAGTGTCTGTTCAGGAATTTCCCCTTTTCTGAAAGACCTGATGCTTCTCCTTTTTTTGATGACTTCCAAAATCATGTTTTCCAACATGCTTTTTCCTCCCCTTGAATTTCAAAAAAAATATATTCTGACGATTGCCTATCTGTTTCATCTCAAAAATCTATTCCCTTTCTGGCTAAAATTTCAGGATAAGGGTGCTTTATGCAATGCATCTCTGTAACAATGTCTGCCATTTTTATTATAGAGGGTGTTGCCCCTCTTCCTGTAAGTATAATATTTATTTCAGTAATTTTTTCTGTCAGCATATCGATAAATGAAATAATGTCTGTATCCTTTAAAAG
>CAZHJN010000067.1:0-6721 GCA_964532995.1 uncultured bacterium | reverse complement strand
TGGCACCTCGATGTCGGCTCATCGCATCCTGGGGCTGGAGCAGGTCCCAAGGGTTGGTCTGTTCGCCCATTAAAGCGGTACGTGAGCTGGGTTCAGAACGTCGTGAGACAGTTCGGTCTCTATCTGTCGTGGTCGCAGGAGATTTGAAGGGGAGCTGCCCGTAGTACGAGAGGACCCGGGTGGACGAACCTCTGGTGTCTCAGCTGTTCCACCAGGAGCAAACGCTGAGTAGCCATGTTCGGAAGGGATAAGCGCTGAAAGCATCTAAGTGCGAAGCCCACCCCAAGATAAGATCTCCCTTCCGGTAGCAATACCGGAACGAAGACTCCAGGTAGACTACCTGGTTGATAGGCCTCAGGTGTAAGGCCCGTAAGGGTTTAAGCTGAGAGGTACTAATAAGTCGAGAGGCTTGGCACAAATCCTGAAAAAATATCGCCGTCCCTACGGGCGGCGATTTTTTTTTGTGGTACCGGCTTGATAATGATATAATCATTTCAGTTTTTTAATACGGTTTTATTGTAAAGAATTTACAGGAGCAGTCAATGAGATTTTCTGAATTTACCAGGAAGAAATTTGAGGTTGGAGATAAAGAAACTCTGACGGCAATTTTACAGGTTAAAGAACTTGGTTTTATTCCGGAACAAATATGGTCGCCCTCCCCTTCTGTTGACCACAGGACTTCACCTTACAGAGTTCCCAAAAAAATAATGATAGGAATTCGTGGTTCACAGGAAACAGGCGCAAAGTTCAGTCCACCTCCTTATGCTGTTATTATTATGGGTGGAGGAAGAAGACTTTTTGTCGGCATTCGCGCAGAAGCAAAATGGCATCTTTGGAATTCAGCTTTTTTCAATGCAACAAAAAAAGGAATTGAGGTAAAGATTGACCTTGAGGGCCATTCTGATCCTCATGAAGCTAACAAACACATTGATCTTTTTGTTGTTAGAGATTCTGACGATGAATCAGATTATAGTCTTCTTGAAAGAGGTTTGAATCTGTGTTATCCAGAAGGAAGGATTCATCCACAGGAAGATATTCCATCATGGTGGCTTATGCCAGTATATTGCGGATATGGTGATCAGGTTGGTATTTCTTTTGAATGCGAAGGTCCAGATGGACCAGAGGCAAGAGCCCTTGCATATTGTATCCAGGGTTTATATGAAAGGTGGATTGATATTCTCGATCAGGAAAGTCTTCCATTTGGTACAATTATTATTGATGCTGGATGGTCTTCTGGTGGTGTGTGGCAACCGAATAAGATTCAATGGCCAGATCTTCGCGGATTTATAGATAGGCAGCACAGTAAAGGAAGAAAGGTTCTGCTATGGATTGCAACATGGTATACAGAGGGTCTGCCTGATGATTGGTGTATCTATTGTGGAAGCAAAAAACTTGTTGCCGACCCGGAAAATCCTTCATATTTATCTTTCATCAGAAATAACATAAGAAAACTTCTTTCCGATGCAAAAGATTGTTATAATGCTGATGGATTCAAGATTGATCAGCTTGCATATACTCCAACAGAACGAATGCCTCTCGGCGGAGAACATTTCGGAAGACAGATAAGAGTGGGGAAAAACCATCCTTTTATCAAGTATGATGGAAAATTATGGGGTTGCGAATTGTTGTATAAGCTTCAAAAAGAAATATATCTGGCAGCGAAAAATACAAAGAAAGATTGTTTGATTACAAGCAGTACGGTGCATCCTTATTTCCATGACACATTTGATATGGTAAGACTTCATGATGCTGGTGTGATTCTTCCGCAAACAGATGTTTTTGAAGCCATGAAAGCAAGGGCACTTCTTTCAAAGGCTGCTTTACCCTCTCATCCCATTGATAGCGATGATTGGGTCCATTCATATTATGATAAGTGGGTGGATTTTACAAAAAGAAGCTGGAATATTGGAGTGCCATGCATTTTTTATGCCGAAAGATTTGTTGTTTTCAGACCAGAACCAAAGGTGTTGCCGGTTGAAAGAACCACTTTGCGGGCAATTGCAAAAGCGTGGAAAAATTATGTGAAACAGATATGAGATTTTTATCTCAAAAACTGTTTTTCAATAAATTTCCTGCTTATTTTAATGATTGTTGGTCTTCCATGCGGACATGTTAGTGGTTGTTCGCAGGACATGAGTGTAATTTTTAAATTTTCTGCTTCTTCGGATGAAAGTTGTTCACCTGCCATTGTTGAACCTCTGCAGGCTTTTTTTAACAGTGTCTCAACATCAAAATCAACATTTCCTTCTGAAAGTATATTTCTTACAGCCAGTTCTGGATTTACAATACTTTCAGGACAGGAATGAATCGCTATTGTTTGTTTGTCCCACTGTGTTGTTTGAAAACCGATTTCTTCAAGTCTTATTTTTCCACCGGATTCCCAGGCCAGCATTTCCTGAGTTGATAGCGGCAGACTTAAAGGAATCAATAGTTGTTCTGCTTTTATTTTCCCCTTTCTTGCCTGCGAGAGCAATTTTTCAAATATGATTCTTTCGTGGGCTGCGTGCTGATCTACAAAAAAAAGACAATCCGCTGATCCAAAAATCAGATACGTCTCAAGGACAATTGCAACAAATTTCGCCTGAAGAAATAAATCCTTAAAATCAGGAGGTTCCGATTCTTCCTGTTCAAAGGCTTTTTCAAAAATTAATTCCTGAGATGAGGATTTTTGATATGTTTCAGTTTTTTCAGATACCTGTATTGAAACTGATTTTTTATCTTCCTGCAGAGTAATCATTTTAGGCTGCATATTATCTGCAAAATTTTTTTCAAGAATTGTTCTGACAACATTGAGAACTTCATTTTCATTTCTTATTTTTACCTGACTTTTTGTCGGATGCACATTAATGTCAACATCCTCATTTTTTAATGTGAGAAAGAAAACAAATAATGGATATGTCTCAGGTGGCATCAGATTTCTGTAAAAATTGTTAATCGTGAATGATAACCCATTGTGCCGAACAGGGCGATTGTTTATAAAGATGAACTGCATATCTTTTCTGGGTCTCTGTATATTAATGTTTCCAAGTACCGCTTTTATTGAAATGGAATTGTCAAATAATCTCCATTCAATCTCCAGAAGATTTTCCTGCTGAACATTAAAGATTCTGCTGATTCTGTTTTTTGCCGTTTTTTCTGAAGGAAGATCAAATATAATTTTTTTATTGTGAGAGAGGGTAAAAGATATCGGTGGATATAGTATTGGATAAGGGATAAAAATATCAAGGATTTTTCTGAATTCCACGATGTCTGATTTTAAAAATTTCCTGCGCGCCGGTACATTAAAAAAAATGTTATGCACCTCAATTTCTGTGCCTTTTTGCATCTGTACGGGTTTTGGTTCAGTTTTTTTCTGGTTTTTTGCATGGATTTCCCAGCCAGTTTGGTCTTCATCTGTTTTACTTCGCAAAAATATTTCTGAGATTGAAGATATGCTGTAAAGAGCCTCCCCTCTGAAACCGAGGCTCTTTATATTAAAAAGATCTTCAAATTTTTTTATCTTACTTGTTGAATGTCGTTGAAATAAAAATCGCAGATCATCTTTTTCAATGCCTGTTCCATTATCCCTGATGGTAATCAAACTTTTTCCACCCCTCTGCAATGAGATAACTATTTCTGTTGCGCAGGCATCAATTGAATTTTCAACCAGTTCCTTAACAACAGAAGCAGGCCTTTCAATAACCTCGCCAGCTGCTATTTTACTTATTATTTCTTCTGAAAGAATCCTGATTTTTCCCATTTTATTTTTTGTCCTCAAGCATCTTTTTCAATTCATAAATCTTATTTAAGGATTCAATTGGAGTCATATTATCAGGATCTAAGTTTTCTATTTCAGTTTTCAGTTTTTCAAGCAATGGATCATTCTGTATTGTGAAAAGTGAAAATTGCTCAATCTCTGTTAATGCTGGCAATTTTTCTGTTGATTCAAGTTTTTTAAGGATTTCTTTTGATCTGTTTATTATGCTTTCCGGAATACCCGCCAGTCCTGCTACATAAATTCCATAACTCTGATCCGTACCTCCGGGGACTATCTTATGGAGAAATATAATCTCTCCCTGCCATTGTTTGACAGCCACATTATAATTTTTCACATTGGGATGAGTTGTTGCAAGGTCAATAAGCTCGTGAAAATGCGTGGCGAAAAGTGTTCTAACCTTTTGCTGGTAAAGATACTCTGCAACAGCCCAGGCAAGAGACAATCCATCGTATGTACTTGTGCCCCTGCCTATTTCATCAAGAATTATTAAACTTCCGGGGGAAAGGTTTGAAAGTATTGATGCTGTTTCTGACATCTCCACCATAAAGGTGCTCTGCCCTTTTGAAATTTCATCATGTGCTCCGATTCTGGCAAATATCCTGTCGACTATTCCAATTCTTGCACTGGAAGCGGGTACATAAGAACCGCTCTGAGCCATAATCACAAGAATTGCAACCTGTCTTATATATGTTGACTTGCCCGCCATATTTGGACCTGTAATTATAAGCAGGCGATTTTTATCACAATCAAGATAGGTATCGTTGGGTACAAATTTATCTTCAATAAATGATTCAACAAGAGGATGTCTTCCGTCTTTAATAATAATTTCATCTGATGACGTGATTTCAGGTTTTGCATAATTTTTTGAGTTTGCAAGAATACTGAAGGAAACCAGTACATCAATTGCCGCTATTGATTCACTGAGATGGTGTATCTGTTTTGCAAAACTCATAATTTTTGATACAACCTGTTTCAGTAAATCCTGCTCAATTTCAATTATTTTTTGTTGAGCTGAAAGAATTTTTTCTTCAAACTCTTTAAGTTCAGAAGTGATGAATCTTTCAGCGTTCACCAGGGTTTGTTTTCTGGTGTAATGATCAGGAACAAGATGTAAATTCGCTTTGCTTATTTCTATATAATAGCCAAAAACCTGCGTGTAACCTATTTTCAGTGAAGAAATCCCTGTTTCTTTTATCTGTTCTGTTTGATATTTTTTTAACCATTGATTTGCGTTTTCCTTTATATTTCGATACGAATCAAGTTCACTGTTGAAACCCTTTTTTATAATATGTCCTTCAGGTGAGTTAACTGGAATATCGGGATTGATTGCTTGTTCAAGGTAATTTCTCAATTCAGGAATATCATCGATAAGAAAATATCTGTTGATATCTGAAAGAGGTTGAATGGTTTTCTGCAATTGTGGAATTAAAATAAGCGTATTTTTAATTGCAAGGATATCCTTTGGGTTCAGATAACCGCTGCTCAACCTTGAAAGTGATTTCTCAATGTCATTTACATGTTTGAGTATTTCAATAAGTCTTTCAACAATGAGAGGGTTTTCTTTCAGGATTGTCACAGCCTGAAGCCTTTCATTAATTTTTTCTGGGTCCTTCAACGGGTGCACAATCCAGTCTCGCAGGGTTCTCCTGCCGATTGCTGTATTGGTTCTGTTTATCGTTTTTATAAGGGATTCAATTTCAAGTCCTCTGATTGCAGCGGGTGAAATATACACATTTTCTGAATCGGCATACAGGACCAGTTTATCAATGTGATGCAACGGAGTTTTTGATAGTTCCTGTAAATAAACAATAAGTCCTCCGGTTGCACGGACAGCGATAGGTTTTTCGCCAATATCCGTGACTCCTATGGAATGAATTTTAAAGTGTTCACAGATGTTCCTCGCAGCTGTTTCAAAATTGAATTTCCAGTCATCCTGAGGGCTGATTGTGATATTTTTTGTTTTCCCGATAACTTCTTCAAGTAGGCTGCTAACCTGCTGTTGATCTGATTCCGGATATATGATTTCATAAACGGGTATTCTTGCCAGTATTCCGGCAAGAAATTCCCTGTTATTGTACTGATTTGCTTTTATTGTTCCTGTTGCATTGTCAATGAAAGCCACACCGATATCATTTTTTTCAAATACGATGGAAAGTAAGAATCTTGAAGTTGCAGTTTCGTCCAGATATGTTCCGGCGCTGATAATTCTTATAACCTCCCTTTTTACAATTCCTTTTGCTTTTGATGGATCTTCTGTCTGTTCACATATGGCGACCTTATATCCATGCTTGATAAGTCTTCCAATATAGGAATCAGCCGCATGATAGGGGATTCCACACATTGGTATTCTGCCCGCTCTTCCCGCATCTCTTGATGTTAGAACAAGGTCAAGAATTTCCGATGCTTTAATTGCATCCTCGTAAAACATTTCATAAAAATCTCCAAGTCTGAAGAATAATATACAATCGCTGTGCTGCTTCTTAATTCCCTGATACTGCTTCAGCATGGGAGTTAGATTTTCCATGATTTTTAGAAGTTTATGTGATATAATTAACGGACCACCTTATATTACCATATTTCAGGCAGGGATTGTAGATAATGAAAAAATTGTTGAATAGAATCTTTGATAAACTTTCTCCATACATACCGGGGGAACAACCAAAAAACGGCAATTTCATAAAACTGAATACTAATGAGAATCCATTTCCGCCATCAGCTGAAGTCCTGAATGAAATCAGAAAAAGTATAAAAGGTTCATTGAGAAAGTATCCTGACCCTCAGGCAAAAGAACTGAGAAAAGTTATCGGGGTTCGCTATAAATTTTCGCCGGAATGGATTTTTGCTGGAAATGGTTCGGATGAGATTTTAAGGCTGTGTATCGTAGCATTTTCAAATTTTAATGAAAGAATAGTTTTTCCATACCCAAGCTATCCTCTGTATGATACGCTTTCTGTGATTTCAGAC
>CAZHJN010000066.1:0-6739 GCA_964532995.1 uncultured bacterium | reverse complement strand
CGCTCCATTCAACTCCCTCTAACGAAGATTATCGCGCTTGGTGGGAGTTGAACCCACAGCCTCTGGCTCCGGAGGCCAACGCTCTATCCAGTTGAGCTACAAGCGCATATGGAAAAAATCAGATATTTCCTATTTTTGTGTGCCTGCAAATTCTTGAATTATCGGCCACTGCTGAATGCAGTATTTCGCAGTTTTCTTCAATGAGAGAAGCCTTTCCGATAATGCTGTCGTGGATTAAACAATTCCTTCCCACCATAACACTTCTGAACAAAATTGCATTTTTGATACTGGTGTTTTCTCCTATAAAACAGTTATCCCCTATAATCACTGTTCCATCTATTTCAACATTTTTTCCAAAGACAACATTTTTCCCGCAGCATATTCTTCCTCTGATATGAACCGTTTCACCTGCAACAACTGTATTTTCTTCTAATTTTTTGCCAGAATTAAAATTCACCTTTCCTTCAATAACATCAAAATTTGCATTTTTATATTTTTCAATAGTTCCAACATCCATCCAGTACCCATTATGCATATAGGCAAAAAGTTTTCTTCCTGTTTTTATAAGATGCGGAAAAATTTCTTTTTCAATTGAAACCTCTTCACCGGAGGGAATCTCATTCAGAATATCAGGTTGCATGATATAAACACCGGCATTGATAAGATTTGAAACGGGTTGTTCTGGTTTTTCTATAAACTGCTGGATTCTTCTTTCATTATCAATGACTATCACACCAAAATCCTTCGGGTTTGCAACCTCCACGATAGCAATACTGACATCAGCACCTGTACTTTTGTGAAAAGATAACATCTGCTGCAGATTACAATCACTCAGAATATCTCCATTGAAAACAATAAAAGGATCATTTCCCTTCAAAAATCTGCAGGCATTCTTTATTCCGCCAGCAGTACCCAGTGGATACTTCTCACAGGAAAAACATAAATTTATTCCAAGAGACCTTGCTGTTTTCAACAGTTCTGTGTATTTTTTTCGCTGTGAATTCACCGCAAGAACAACATAATTTATTCCATATCCTGCCAGCAGAATAAGTTGATACTGAATCAAAGGAACATTAGCCACAGGCAACAATGATTTCGGTGTGGTAATTGTAAACGGTCTCAATCTTGTACCAAGACCTCCGAGAAGTATCAGCCCTTTAATTTTTTTCTCCTGATTGGATTAAAAACCGTGCTTTAATCCAATTATATAATAATACTGGAGTATCATCCAATTTCAAATCATTCTTATGTAATCCCTTGCAATCCTTAAATCCTCAAGGGCCTCCCGGGCGGTACAGGCGGGTTTTTCCTCACCAATTACAGACTTAACAAAGTTTGTTGCCTGCCTGTACATTGCGCTGACAGGGGGTAAACAGGGGCTGGTACTGGCTGGTTCAGGAGTATCCCTGTAAATATTCACACGGCCTGATCTGTTGATGGCAAGTGGAGCAGGAAGACAGATCTCAATGAACCCTCTCTCAAAGAAGACCACTGCCTTTTCCTGCCAGTCTGAATCTGTCCGATAAGGAGCCATTTCAATCACTCCTGGTATACCTGAATAGCTTTCCACCACCATTAAAAGTTTTGATTTTTCCGCATATCTGACATAATACGGCTCATCAAATAAATATCTCATCAGGTTAACCTGATGAATATAGTAATTAACAAACTCAACATAAAGATCAAATGTTTTTCTATCCGTGCTCTCAGGAACAGGATCATATTCAAGAAATATCTGTTCATCTGTCTTTATCAGGTCCCTGAAACCTCCTGCTATCCAATCACCTGGTGGCATTGTTATGCGGATGTATTTCATTTTGCCGATTTCCTGGCTTTTTTTGAATTGTTCAATTTTCCTCTTTGCATAAATCACGGCCGGATCATTCCTCTTGTGATAACCAACCATTACCCAGGTTCCAGATTTTTCAATATCTTTGATAATCTTTTCACCTGTTTCCACAGAACCTGCAAGGGGTTTTTCAATAAAAACAGGTTTACCTGCTTTCAGTATCTCATGTAAAACCACGAAATGCCTTGTGAAGGGCTGAGGTGCAACAATTGCATCAAATTTTTCCTTATTAAGAATTTCTGAAAAGTTTTCATAAACTTTTTCTATTCCGTATCTTTCTGCGACTTTTCCTGCCAGAATTTTCTTTTTTTCACAGATTGCAACCACCTGGCATTCCGGAATCAAAACATAGTTTTTCAGATGTGCCGCCTGTCCCATGGCACCTGTTCCCACAAAAATAATTTTTATTCTTTTTTCCATTATGGACTCCCTTTACCAGAGTACAAGTTTTATTGCGGCAACAACCGTCAAAAATTTAATGACTGCCTCAAAAACTTTTTGAGGAATAACCCTCATAAGATACACACCGATGAAAGAACCAGTGATTATTGCAGGTGCAACCTTCAAATTCAACATTAAAGAATTCGGGTTTATTAGTCCGAGACCTGCGCTGAATGGAACCTTAAACCAGTTCAGTATGAAAAAATACCAGGCAGCAGTACCAATGAACTGTTGCTTTGGCAGCCGCATTGCCAGCAGATATATAATCATTATTGAACCGGCGGCATTTGCTATCATCGTTGTAAAACCGGCGCTCAACCCTATTGCAGCGGCAAACCACCATCTTGCTGGAATATTCCATCTGTCAAGAATATCTGCTTCATTGAACCCAAGTATCAACAGTATGATAAAACCGATGATGGGCCTGAGCTGCTGGTCATCCATCCTTCCGAGAGCAAAATATCCAAGGATAATACCCATTGCCGCATAGGGAAAAAGTTTAACAAGATGATTCCAGCAGGCATGCCTTCTGTAATAGGCCACAGCAAAGAAATCGCCCAGTATCAGCATCGGAAGTATCAGTCCGGTTGATAACCTCGCAGGGATAACAAGAGCTGTCATTGCAATTGCAAGCATTCCGATGCCAGGAATACCTGTTTTTGATACACCAATAAAAAAACCAGCCAGCAACAATATCAAAAGACCTGCCGCAGAAATATCATAACTGAACATTGCCGTCCTTTTTTCCTCTTATTATATGTCTGTTTTTGAGATCATGGAATTTTTCCTGCTGCCTGTTTTTGCTATAATACCAGAAATTCAAACTTCAAGGAGAAGCCATGATAAAAAAAGAAATCTTTAAGGAATTTGAAAAAGCGGTTGATGATGTTATTTCCTCTGTACAGAAAAAACTTTGGATAAGAACATGGGAGTTTCAGCTTGTTGACAGAGAGGAAAAGGATGCTCAGTATGATGAAAATAACTGGAAGACTGTCAGAGATCCTATCTGGGCGACTGCTGATGGCACTGCGTTTTTAAGGTATAAATTTATAGTGCCGGCAGAGATTGAGAAAATACCGATATCAGGAAGCGATTTCAGAATTACCCTTGTTTTTCCTTCAGGACTGACATTTTTTGTTGACGGAAAACAGGTTTATTCGCAGAGATACTGGGCTGATATGAGACCACAGCCAATGACAGTTGATAAAAACATCAAGCCGGGCAATCAGTATGTTTTAATGTGCAGGGTACCAAAGGGTGACGGACATGGTGGCATATATGCTGCGTTCAATTTTGAGGCTGTTGAGGATATGCTTTTCCAGCTGTCTTCCATCAGATACCAGTTTTCATACGCTATGGCAATAGCAGAAAAGACAGGGGATGGAAAACTTGAAAAAGCCATTGATGATGCTCTTGGTATGTTAAACATCTCTGATATTCTGGAAAGAAACTGGGATTCTGTAAGAAATCAGATAAGTCGGGCTGAATCTGCTTTTGAACCTTTCAGAAAACTTGCAAGAAAAATCAGGGTACACCTGATAGGACATGCGCATATTGATATGGACTGGCTCTGGACATACGAAGAAACAAAAAATGTCTGTTTGCGGGATTTCTCTTCTGTTGTATCCCTCCTGGATGAATTTCCTGACCTTACTTTTTCGCAGAGTCAATCACATGTGTATCAGATAGTGGAACAGGAAAATCCAGAGCTTTTCAAAAAGGTTCAGCAGAAGATCAGGGAAAAAAGATGGGAAGTCACAGCAAATGCATGGGTTGAAAATGACCTGAATATGTCCCATGGAGAAAGTATCGCCAGACATATTCTGTATTCAAGAAAGTATGCGAAGGAAAAACTTGGAAAACTCACGCCGATTATGTGGTGTCCTGATACATTCGGACATCCATCAACAATGCCTGTTATTCTTTCTGACGCAAATATCAGGTACTACTTTCATATGAGGTGTGGAGAACCTTATCCTGTTTACCTCTGGCGCGGGAAAAACAAAAGTCAGGTTATTGCCTGTAAGACAAGTTACAATAATTCCATATTACCTGAAAGAATTATCCCGGCGGTATTAAGGTATATGGAGCTGGTGCCAGGTATAAGCGATGTGCTGTTTCCTTATGGTGTTGGCGACCATGGAGGTGGTCCAACACGTAAAGACTATAGGATGAAGTTGAAAATGGAACAAAAACCAATGTTTCCGGAATTGTTTTTTTCCACCACAGAAAAATTCTTTAAGACCATTGAAAAACAGAAATCAAAGCTTCCTTCTGTCAGCGGTGAACTCAACACAATATTTGAAGGCTGTTACACAACGCATTCTGACATAAAAAACATTAACAGAAGATGTGAGGACTCCCTTTTAACGCTTGAAAGCGCAATGGCTGTTTCTTATCTGTTTAACGGAAGCCATAATCTCAATGATCTGAATAAACTTGAAAAATTCTGGCAGGATACCCTTTTCAATCAGTTCCATGACATACTGGACGGCTCTGCTATAAGAGCATCCTATCAGTATTCAGTGAGACTTGGAGAAACTGTTGAAACTGAAGCAAGAGTTCTTACAGAAAAATATCTCAATTTGCTGACAGAAAAAACAGGAAACAAACCGCTGGTTTTTAATCCTGTGAGCTGGCAGAGAACCTGTCTTGTGAAGGTTGCTTCAGAAAACAGGTATTACCTTGTTGAAAAAATTCCTGGCTCCGGATTTGTTTGCGGTAAAAATTTCTTAAAGGATGCATCCAGCAGAAAGGTTGAAAACACGCTTGATACAGAAACAGAATCTGTCTGGGAGACAGAATTTTATCAGATAACTTTTGGAAAACCGTGCTGGACCATCAAAAAACTTTATGATAAAAAGAACAGGAAAATGGTTCTTTCAACAGCAAAAAATTATATCCCTGAGGACCCGAGTTCCTGGTGGGCAGAAACATCAAGCAACCTGATAAGTGTTCAATATGAAATGCCGCATCCGATGAGCGCGTGGATTATAGGTAACATCAAAAGCACTGAAAATCTTCTTGATGCCGAACAACCGGAAATTAAAACAGAACCCTTAAGAACAGTAATTTCCATAAAGAGAAAATATAAAGAGTCCACAATCATCCAGAACACAATCCTTTATCCTGATTTTCCCTGCATTGACTTTGAGGCATTCATTAACTGGCAACAAATCGGTAACTCAAAAGATGGGATTCCGATGGTCAGAACAAATTTTTACTTTTCAATGGAAAATCCTGATGTTTACTATGAGATACCCTTTGGTTCAACCAAAAGGGTTGCGGACGCAAGAGAAAATCCTGCATTGAGATGGGCTGGTGTGAAAAAGGGCAATTACAGCGCTGCAATTTTAACAAAAAACAGGCATGGTTTTAATGCCTGTGGGCACAGGCTATCCCTGACACTTCTGAGAAATGCCTATGAACCGGATGTTCAATCAGATACAGGAAGTCATGAAATCGGGTACAGACTGGTTTATGGGAAATTGGATAATCTTGAAATCACAAAGCTTGCCAGTGAGTTTGCCCTTGAACCTGCTGTCAGTTTCTGCTGTGAAGAGGAACGTCGCTTCAGTCCTTTTGAGGTTATCGGGAAAGTTTTGCCTTCGGTTATTAAACCATCCGCAGATGGAAAATCCATTATTCTGCGACTGGTTGAGATGCTCGGGAAAAAGCAGAATTTCACAATAGTCTTCAAAAAGAAACCCCGAAGGATTTATCTGTCAAACATTGCTGAAGAGATTGTGTCAAAGGTTCCTGTCAGGGAAAAACTTGAAATGTCAGTTCCTGCCTTTGGATTATGCACACTAAGAATTGAGTATTAAAAATGAAGCAGAAAAATGGATTCACCCTGATTGAACTTCTGGTGGTCATAGCAATAATAGCCATTCTGGCAGGGCTTCTTTTGCCTGTTCTTTCAAGGGCAAGGGAATCTGCAAGAAGGGTTATATGCATGAATAACCTGAAACAGATTGGCATGTCCGCAGGAATGAGGATGATGGATGGTGGAGCTTTTTATTCTGATGCTTACTATGGAAATATCATAAGGGATGCTTCTGGAGAATATGTTGGACTGGGAAGGTTTCTCGGAAATCTCGGTAAGATAGAAATGTTTGGCTGTCCTTCAAGCAACTATGCAAATCCTGGCAGGGTAAAGGCTGCCTATGAAAAAAGTGATATTGTGGAGTCCGCATATGTTTACAGACCTGAAATGCAAAACAGTTCTGGCAGGCTTATTGCTGTAATTATGGATTTCAATATTGCTGCGGAAAATAAATACAACCACAAAGGCATCTTTGTGAACATCCTTTTTTCAGATGGACATGTAGAAGGATCCCCGGATACAAAAAAAATATTAACGCTTGTTGATGATATACCTTCAGAATATGAAAGGGTGTTTCTGGAAGCTGATAATAGATAGGTGTCAAAAAGAGCAACAATGATAAA
>CAZHJN010000065.1:5026-6922 GCA_964532995.1 uncultured bacterium | reverse complement strand
GCACCGCAGATTGCCTGCCCCGTTTTGTAAAGGTTGGGTGGTTTTTTGTAAAAAGGACTTATATGACTGGGTTTAAATTTATATCCATCCACCGGTTCCATATAATCAGGAAGGTTTCCATCATCATCTTCTTCTGCTTTAATTTTTCTTGCACCTCTGAAAGCAATATTGCATGCTTCACAGTCCAGCCAGCCCCATTCTACTTTTTTCCCTGCCAGAATTACATTGATAGTTTTCGTATCGCTGATCGCATTACCCGGACATTCCCTTACGCATAACTTGCACCTGTCGCACAATGTTCCCGGTTCCATTAATGGATCCGGTTCAAGTTCTGCCTCAGTTATTATTATTCCTATTCTTTGCCTTGGGCCAAACTCAGGAGTTAAAAGAAGCTTACTGTATCCAATCTCGCCAAGACCTGACAGAAATGCTGCTATTCTCAAATGTACCATAACGTCTGGCCTTGCCTTTCCTTTTTCGACAGCCCTGCTATAATTCTTTTTTATCCTTCCTTCGTTATCAATTGCCCTCCAGTCACTCTGATGACCATAGGGGATTGCTTCATAACCATAATCCTCAATAAATTTGCTCAGATTTATCACAACCATTGGTATATAGAGATAGGTTAATCCTCCATAACCCATTGATGAGTAATTGCTGAAAAATGTTCCTTCCTCAATTCCTCTCAGACTTCCCCTGTTTATTCTGAAAGCCATTGCAATAATCGATTTCGCTTCTGGCATAATCTGTTTTGGATCCATCTGAATCGGAGCGCCTTCCCATCTTTCTATGTTTCCGATCGCAACAGCATCTGCACCGAGGCTTCTTGCTTTGTCTTTCACAATTTCTGATGTGAGTTCCATTTCAACCCCCGACTTTTATAAGTACTTCATCGAACACTTTTTCACAGAAAGAACACTCTGAACAGTCTTTTTTACATTCCAGAGTTTTTCTAAACCAGTCTCCTGGGAATTTTGAATTTTTAAGAATGAATGGAAAAAGAAGAGCGCTGTGAGAGGGTTCAAATAAATCAAGAAGATTTCCTTCAAATTTCCCCTCGCAATACGCCCTTATGATTCTTTCAGGCTGCTGGCTCATTCTTGTTGCGAGTTTCATTGTTTTGAAAAAATTTTTATAGTAATGAATATCTTCGGGCCTGATCCAGGAATGGAAACACAGAAGCATTTTCCAGTTTTCTTTTTTCCTGTAATAACTCCAGCAGTTTCCTGGTATTTCTTCTGTAAGGTTTTCTTTTGTCAGAATTTCTTTTTCATGAGCGATAACATTGTCATGAAAGATTTGAACAGGACAGAAGTTGATGCAACCACTATTGGCAAGAAGAGTTAATCTTTTGCCATTTTTTTCACACCAATCCTTGAGCTCTCCTATCCTCTGCATATTCCTGTTATATTCCCTTTGCATGACGAAACTATCAAATAAATCAGAAAGCTGTTCCATTGCCCGGGTTGTTCCAATTCTCATATTTACCGACGCTTTAATTTCAATCTCAGGAAAATTTTTCTTCACGACGTAAGCAATTGCAGGAGAAAATGTTGTTATGGAATCAATTCCAATTTGTTCTCCAAGATAATCAATTAAAGAAACAACAGTGTTTGACAGACTTTTTGAAAGCGAAAGGTCTCCCCAGCATGACGCGTTCAGAAGCAGGTTGAGTTTTATGCCAAGTCTTTTAATCTGTTGAAGTTCGTATTCTATTTGTTTCTGTGCCTCCCAGTTTATATAGCCACTTTTATTTGCCAGAGGAGCCCTTCCGCTGGGAAAATTGACCCAGGCAAAATAAACCTCATCTATACTTTTCCTGAAATCCCTGACAATATCAAGAAAAATTCTACCTTCTTCTATCAATTGATACCCAACTGAAAATTTTATTCCATG
>CAZHJN010000065.1:0-4926 GCA_964532995.1 uncultured bacterium | reverse complement strand
AGCTGGCCAGTTATAGTAATCATTAGGGATAGGAGTGGCTTCATAACCGTTGTCTTCAATAAATCTTGTCAGATGAAAAAGAATAAAAGGATTGTAAATCAAATTTATGCTCCCATATCCTTGAGAAGAGTATGAAAGGAAATATGTGCCTTCTTCTATACCACGCAGAGTACCGCGGGGAATTCTCAATCCTATTACAATCAATGCTTTTGCATCAGGATTGATATATCTTGGATCCATCTGTTTTGGTGCTCCCTCAAACCTTTCGACATCGGCAATTCCCACCAGGTCGGCTCCAAGTTTTCTGGCAACCTCTTTAACTTTTTTTGCCGTTAGCATTTTTTTCTCCTTATTCCTTTAAATGGGCAGGTTCTTATACATTCTTCACAAATATTTAAATGCCTTTTTTGAACACCAAATTTTGCCTTTAGAAGTTTATCAATCAGTTCTTCAGTCTTTGCTTTAGAGATCCTGAAGTTTATATCAACCCCCATATAGGTTGGTCCTTCCTTTCCTACCAGAGCATATCTTTTTGCCCAGTCGCATGAAAATTGATCAATCTCAGGAATTTCGAATTCATGTTTTTCAATTTTGAGTATTCTGGAATACCCTCTGATAGCAGAGACAGGGCAACTTCTTATACAGATTTCACAGTCCTGACAGATGTTTTTTTCTTCAACCAATGGATCGCTGGGAAAACCAAAATCAGTGATGATTGCAACAAGCCTTTGTCTGAGACCGAAACTTTTTGACATCAGGCATCCATTTTTTGCAATGAACCCGAGTCCTGCAAGCATTCCAGCAAAAGAGTTACTTCTCATGTCCGGCAGAAATCCCCTGGAGCTTATCACCTTTGATGCAAGTCCTGTCAGATCAAATGAGATATTTGCTCTGTATCCGCAGTCGTTCAGTTTCTTTATCACTCTGTAAGCGATATCGGAGAGAATATTTAATGCTTCAAATTGAACAAAAGCATATGGACCAATTGTTTCAGCGGGAGTAATCTTTGCAATGTCAACTGGGGTATCTGGAAAATGAACCCCTATTATTATAATAGAGCCTGGTTTTTCAAGATAATTCTCCGGTTCCTTCAACGTTATTTTTTCTTTTTTAACAGCAGGGCTGTATTTCCCATAAAGTCCTGAAGTATCATAAACAATTTCACTTTCTTTAGTCAGAGGAAAATTTTTTAGATAGATTTCTTTGAACTCTTCGAACCTTGAACAGTGAAAAAAACCTACCAGATCAGCGCCCTGTACCATGCAAAAATTTCTGAACTTTTCCTTCTCTATTTTTTCTTTTGGCGGCTTTCTTATAAAAGTGAAGTTCTTTATTTTTGTATCTATCAGAACTGTTGAATAGATCGTCTGTGGCTTCCATATTTTCAGGCTGTGTGCGACAAGATTATTGTCGATATTTGTTTGGGTGATTGCGGAATAACCTTTTAAATCAAAGTAGTGCGCGATTTCAAAAGATGCATAGTTAAGAATTCTCTGTTTGATAATGTCAGTGAAATTCGCATCAAGATCTTTTGGTTTCTGCAGACCAAGACAAATTATTGTCTCACATCCAGGTAGATGTTGTTCCGGATCAATAAATTTTTTTGATTCATAGGAATCTTTTACACAGAAGAGATCGATTTGGTATTTCGAGGCGATTTTTTCAATTTCCCTTATGCTGATTTTCTTTTTTTTCTTTTTCCTTCGCGGTGCTGGAGAATAATTTGTATCATAATACCTTTTTTCAGGAACCATGCAAAATCTGAGACAATAACCAATTTCGCCCGCAAAGCTTCCATACTTTTCCAGATTATTCAGTATTACTTTCTCATCGATTTTATCTGGGATCTTAACGGCAAGGTTCAGCCCAAAGTTTTCAGCCCATGCACATCTCCACTTATTTATATCCGGGAAACAGAATTTTTTACCGCCTATGTCAATACAGTTTATTTTTTTTACCTCTTTTCTGAATGCATCCACAGGACAATTTTTAACACACTCCATACATCTGTCACACAATTTTTCCCCTGTGTACATTGGATCGGGAACCAGGTCAGCCTCGGTAATTATTGAAACCAGTCTCACCCTTGGACCAAATTCAGGATGCAGAAACAGTCCGCTCCATCCTATTTCGCCGAGACCAGCGGCGACCGCAGCATACCTGTGGGCAATGTCGGGTGCGAAATGGATTTTCATTTCCTTATATCCCCTGTATCGCCAGATGTTACTCGAAACAATGCCAACCGTTTTGTATCCGCGATTTTCAAGAAATCGTGTAATAAAAAATGAGATATCATCAAGCTTTGGATTCATATAAGAACTCTGAGTACCATAGGCACCAGTATCATGTGGGGTTGGTTCTCCGCAAAGTTCAACCGCTGCGTCAAGATGATGGATGCCACAGACAATAACTGATTTTGCAGAAGGCAAAATACCGGCAGGGCTCATTCGCAGTGGGGCATCCCTGAATCTTTCAATGGAAGCAATTCCGGTGAAGTCTGCGCCGAGTTGATTTGCATATTCTTTCAATTCAACTGTAAGTTTGTTCATGGCGGTTTTCAACGCACCATTTGTGTCATCGGTTTGAATGGATTTTACAATAAAAAAAGAAAATAGACAATCATGGTTGCTTGACTTTTCCCCCTTAAAAGATTAAAGTAAAGACAATTCCAAAAGGGGGGATTATGCGAAAAGCAATACTGATGTTGCTGGGAATATATTTTGTTGCCGGAATCGTATGTGCACAGACAGAAAGCCCAAGGGATATCCTAATAAAGAGAATCACTGAGAAATTTCAGGATGTAAAAGAGATGAGCGCAGTCGTTGAAATGAATATGTCAATGATGGGTGTAAATATGAAAATGCCGGTGAAGATGTGGATGAAGGGAAATCTAATCAGGATGGATTCTTCAATGTCAATTCCAGGCACAGACAAAAATATGGAGCAGATTACCGTCAGCGATGGGAAGACAATTTCCATCTATAACAGCCTCAACAATACTGTTATGGTTATTGACCTGAACAAGCTTCCTGAGGATATGAGAAAGATGGTTATGAACCAGACAGGCCAGCACATGGGATTTGATCCTGAGGTATTTAATAAAATTAAGGATCTTCTGAAGGTTGAGGAGAAGACCAGGAACAACAGGAAAATTTATTTTATAACCGCTGACAATGTTGATGCGATAAGAGCCAGTCTTAAAATGCCACCAGCAGCATCACAAATACCTTTTAAAAAACTCATCTACATGATTGACTATGAAACGCTCTTTCCAATAAGAGTGGAAGTTTATACTGAAAGCGAAACTCCTGGTATGTGGATGGATTTTATTGAAATGAAGATTTCCGGGGTTCCTGATGCTGTTTTTAATGTTAAGTTTCCTGAAAACGCAAATAAAATTGACATTACTGACTCAGTGAAATCCTCCCTTTCAAAATAGGGGTTTAGCGGCTCGAAAGACTTAAATGCTTGTAAATGTCTCAGTTTTGGCATACAATTTTAATGGGATCAGCCGTCTTAACTCAATCTCCATACAATCAGAGAAAAATTTCAGGTACAGTAAGGAGGTTTTATGATTGGTTGCAGTTTAGGTAGATGCGTACAATTAACTGTTGCCGGAGGTTCTTATCAGGAAGGCTTAACTGTGGTTCTGCAGGGAATTCCTCCGGGAATTTTGCTGACCGAGCAGGAAATATACGCTGATATGTTGCTTCGTAAACCGGGAACAGATGAACTTTCAAGTCCGAGGAAAGAACCGGATTTGCCCGTGATATACACCGGGCTCAATGCTGCTGATACCATAGAAGGTGCTGGAAACAAAAATCACACAAACGGTACGCCCCTTACGATACTTATTCCAAATCTGGACAGGCATTTTATTCATGTTAAACAGTACCAGGATACAAACCGCACTCCGCGGCCGGGTCATGCTTCGTATGCTTCTTTTATCAAATATGGACCCTGTGATGATGCTATTGGTGCGGGTTTTTTCAGCGGACGATATACTGCCACCATTGTTGCCGGCGGTTATATTGCAAAAAAAATTCTTTCCTGTTTTGGAATAAGGATCTGTTCTTATATCAAAGAACTTGCCGGCGTAAGATGTCCTGATATCAGCCATGAGAAAGTTTTTTTTCAGACAGATTCCTTCAAGAAAATGAGGCGGGATACAGACCCCTTTTATCAGGAATTATACGTCAAAGGCAGAATCAATATGGAAATGAGATTTCTGGAAAAGATGAAGGTTTTTGCTGAAATTGAAAAGGAAATAGATGAAATTCGTTCAAGATCCCCAAAATTGAATGAACAGGAAATTTACGATAGATATGGTATCCATCCTGTTGTGAACTGTCCGGACATTGATGCAGCAAGGTCCATGATGGAAGCGGCCAATAAAATTACAGAATCAGGTGATTCATCGGGTGGACTGATAGAAATCATTGCACTTGGTGTTCCTGCCGGACTTGGAGAACCTGTTTTTAATAAACTTGATGCTGAACTTGGCAGAATGCTTGGAATAGGAGCAGTAAAAGGAGTTGAGATTGGAGCGGGTTTTGCGGTTAAAAACATGACAGGAAGTCAAACAAATGACCAGATGCGTGCAGAAGAAGGAAAAGTTCTGTTTCTTTCAAATAATGCCGGTGGAATTACGGGTGGATTAACAACCGGCCAGCCCATAATTGCGCGCATAGCCATCAAGCCAACACCCACGATTGCAAAACCGCAGCAGACCATTGATAAATACACGCTCGAAAATAAAACCCTTGCCGCCATAACAAGACGTGACCCAACAATAGCTGGCAGAATATGGATTGTGGCTGAAAATTACATGGCACTGGTGCTGCTTGATCACCTGATCATGCACTATGGCTATCAGACAATAAGAGAAAAAATTGCATCTGCTGATAAATAGCGCTTTATTTACCT
>CAZHJN010000064.1:0-7042 GCA_964532995.1 uncultured bacterium | reverse complement strand
TAAAACTTGATGAGACCGGTAATGCCTATAAATTTAATTTTGTAAAAGGGAAAACATCAGCAATTTTATTATAGCAGATTATTTTATTTGGTTCTATTTATCACCGATGGTATTGAAAAATTTATAAGCTGATTTTATACTAAGTTATAAACGATTTTATGTCACATCGAGAACAGGGATGAATGAAAACAGCAGTTTTCCGGAAAATCTTTCAAAGAGATTAAGGGAAAAAGGAATAAAGGAATCTGACATCAGGCTGAAGACCTTTGCTGATCTTGATTTTTATGGTAATCCCGCCGAAATCTGGATTATTGCCACAGATACCCGTTTTATTGTTATCGCAGAAAAAGGATTTCATGATGAAATAGATCTTTCCCTTGAAAAAGTCAAAAAATTCAGGGTAAGAGCTTCTATTGGCAGTGCATATCTGCAAGCAAAAATTGATGAGTTTTATGTGGACATAGTTAGATTTACAAACGCCTTAAGATATAGATTCAGCAGGTTAATTGTGCAGCTTGATCTTCTGCGGCAGGGAAAACCGGTTTCTGATGAGTACATGAACGAACCTCATCCACTAACATGCTCTGTTTGTGGATTGCCCCTTCAAATAGAAAATGCCTCATGTCCAAGATGCGCCAGACAGGGACCAATTATTTTCAGAGTAATATTTTTACTTGAGCCATACCTCCACTGGGTTATTGTTGTGCTTATTCTTATGTTTATCTCTGTTGGTTTGAATCTTGTGCCACCAAAGTTGACACAGATTCTTGTTGATGATGTTCTGACAACACGAAGGCATGTTGAATGGCTTATCTGGATTGTTATTGCTCTTGTGAGTGCGGAACTTACAAGAGCGTTAATAAATATGGTGGTTGGAACTCTTACTACATCTGTGGGAACTCTTATCACCTATGACTTACGACAGAGACTGTTCAGAAAACTCCAGGAATTATCAATTGATTATTATGATCAGCAGTCAGTTGGTACATTAATGACGAGATTTTCTTCTGATGTTGAAGCTTTTCATGGTTTTGTGACCCAGGTGGGACAGGGTTTTCTGTTAAATTTATTTCTTATAGCTGGCATAGGCATAATGCTGTTTTTTATAAATGCAAAACTGGCTTTTTATGTCCTTATACCGGTACCTATGGTTATGATGGGAACCTATTTTTTCTGGAGCAGGATCTACCCGTTGAATTTTAAACTATGGGATAGCCAGGCAAGAATTTCCAGATTCTTAAATATCGTTCTTTCAGGTATCAAAGTTGTTAAAGCCTTTGCCCAGGAAAAAAAAGAAATAAGCAGGTTTCAGATTATCTCCGCTAATTTAAAGGATGCTCAGCGAAGGGTTCAGACCAGCACTGCCAAATTCAACCCTTTGATGGCATTCTTATTCAGTACAGGCGGGCTTATTGTATGGTATGCCGGTGGTAAAACAGTTCTTGAAAACCAGGGATTCACACTCGGTCAATTGATGGCTTTTTTGAGTTACACCGGAATGTTTTACGGTCCGCTTTCTCAGCTGACATTGATGTCAAACTGGGTAAGTCAATTTATAACGGCAGGGCACAGAATTTTTGAAATTCTTGATACGGAACCCCAGTTGAAGGACTCTCCAAATGCAATTCGTATGCCAGAGATAAAAGGGCACATAAAATTTGAACATGTTACTTTTGGATATGATCCATATCAACCGATAATAAAGGATGTTTCCTTTGAGATTGAACCCGGACAGCTTGTTGGAATTGTCGGTAAGAGCGGGTCAGGAAAGACAACACTGGTCAGTCTTATCTGCAGATTTTATGATGTTCAGAGCGGTGCCATCTATATAGATGGAAAGGATATCAGAGATATTTCTTCATACGATCTCAGAAGACAGATCGGGCTTGTTCTCCAGGAGCCATTTCTTTTCAGAGCAAGTATTGCTGACAATATTCGTTATGGTAAGCCGGATGCCACTTTCAAACAGATAATGAACGCTGCAAAAGCTGCAAACTGTCATGAAGTGATTATGAAATTACCAATGGGTTATGATTTATATCTGAGAGAACGCGGTGCCGGAATATCGGGCGGCGAAAAACAGAGAATAGGTATTGCTCGTGCACTTCTCTGCGATCCGCCAATTTTGATTCTTGACGAGGCGACATCATCTGTTGACACAGAATCTGAAAAAAAGATTCAGGATGCCCTTTCTGTCCTCTGCAAAAACAGGACAACAATAGCAATAGCGCATAGACTTTCCACATTGAGGAATGCGGATAAGATTCTTGTTGTGGATAATGGAAGAATTGCTGAAACCGGCACTCATCAAGAACTTATGGAGAAAAAAGGTATTTACTACAGGCTTGTTATAATGCAAACCAAATTGACAAGCATTGAAACAGAGGTGAAGTGAATGGAAATGGAAAAGATTGAAAAACCGGAAATTGTTTTCCTTGACCCTGTTAAAACAAAAATTTTTCGCGGAACATTTGAAACGATTCATGTGATGCTTGAAGATGGCACTTTATACAGAGGAGTATTTGCAATTGCCGCTTTTCCTGTTTCAAGTCCTAACAAATACATTTCTCTTTTCTGTTATGATGAAAAAGACAGGGAACATGAAATAGGGATGATTGAAGATATAGAACAGTTGCCCGAACAATCCAGGGAACTGATAATTCAGGCTCTCAAAAGACAGTATTTTTCATTTGAAATTCTGGCTATAAATTCCATCAGGTTTGCGTTCGGGTTATTATTTTTTGATGTTGAAACCGACAAGGGACCAAGGCAATTTTCAATGAGGTGGGAAACAAGATACGCTTTTGACTTTGGCAGAAAAGGCAAGATAATGATTGATATATTTGAGGATAGATATGTGATCAGAGATATATCCAGTCTCAATAAAATAGAGCAGGAGTTGTTCACCCGCTATATCTACTGGTAAAAATGATACTGATTAATAAAATCCTTGTCAGCAGCGAAATTTTAGAAAACAGATTTGCGTGTAATATTTTGGAATGCAAAGGGCTCTGCTGTTGTGAAGGAAATGCCGGTGCCCCACTTGAAACTGAGGAAACTGGTGTTCTTGAAGAAATTTTTTCAAAGATCTCAGAATATCTGAGAACAGAATCATTAAAAAAAATTAAAAAAAACGGCCTCTGGGTTAAGAATATCTGGGGAGGGTTTGAAACTCCTCTTGGCGATGATGGTTGTTGTATTTACGCAATTGAAAACGATGGAATTATACAGTGCGGAATTGAAAAAGCATGGATGGAGAAAAAAATTAATTTCAGAAAACCGATTTCCTGCCATCTTTATCCTGTGCGGATAAGAAAATTCGGTATTTTTGAAGGTCTTATCTACGAACGCTGGGATATCTGCAGATGCAGAAACGATGAAAACACACCATTGCTTTATGAGTTTGTTTCAGATGGATTGCGTCGAAAATACGGCGATAAATTTATTGAAAGACTGAATGAAATTGCAAAAAAGAAAACAGACAATTTTATCAAAAGATGACGTACACTCCAATTTTTTTTATTCTTATTATAACAATTATTGCTGCTGAAGCCTGGTGGTTCTGGTTCAATTATCCACATGACCAGAACTTATCCCTATCAATGTTTTTAGTTCTTGAAATTATTATTCTTTTATGTTTGATACTTTCATTCCTCAGTTTTGCAGGAAAGTTTTTTGAAAAATTTATTTTTTTTGCTCCTTTTGTTGGACCTGTTTCTTATTTTATGATGACCGGGGTTTATCTTATTCTTGAAAAGAAACAGGAAAAAGATAAATTGAAACAGGAGATTTCAAAGGTTTTGAAATTATCCGGATTGATTGATGAAGCCACCAGATATGAACGAATCGGGGACATATATTTTTCAAAACTTGATTTTGAAAATGCTTTTCTGTGGTACAGGAAATCTCGTTCTCTGAAGGAGAGTCCTGAAATTATTCATAAACTGTCTGTTGCAAAACAGGAGGTTCTTCTTAAAAAAAAGAAAATCTGGATCTGTCCGAAGTGCAGTATTACCAATTCAAACAAGGATAAAAAATGCAAATCCTGCGGTGCATTTAAGCCGTCTGTCGAGACTTTTAAACAGGAGTTTTCGAAAAACATACCTGATTTGAAGAAGAATTTTTTTATCCTTGTTTTTTTAACGATCCTGATTTCCTTTTTTGTATGGTACATAAGAAACGCATCTTTCTTTACCTCTTTTATTTTTTTCAGCATACTTTTTGTAGCATTTGCCATCTTTGTGATTTATAAAATTTTTTCAAGATAATAATTGGGAGAGTTATGAAACCAAAAGACAGAGTTTTACAATCCCTTGAACACAGGGATGCTGGTCGTGTTCCACTTGATTGCTGGGCAACAGATGAAGCGATTTCCAGGTTATGTCAGTTTTTTTCAACAGACGAGGGAGGCGTTTTGAAAAAACTGAATATAGATATGAGATATATTGGATTTGATACTAAAAATGCATATTTTGAAAAACAGAAAGATGGCAGTTTTCAAAGGCGGATTGACACGGATATATTTGAAGACATATGGGGTGTGAAAAGGAAAAGAATAAGTACCGGTAAAAGCACATACCTTGAACTTGTACAATCACCACTTGGAGAAGTTGAAAATATTACAGCAATTGAAAGATTCAGTTTTCCCTCTTTATTGGATTTTGACATTGAGAAGGACAGGTTGAGTCTTGCCCGTGATTACGCGGTTGTTTTTACTGGGGATAGATTATGCATGCGTACCAGTTTTTTCAAGCTTGCGATGTATCTTCGTGGTTTTGAAAATTTCCTCCTTGATCTTGTTATAAACAAAGTAATGGCGGAGGCGATCATTAATCGGCTTTCTGAGTTTCACCACGAAATAACGGAAAACATATTTAAAAAATATTCAGACAGTATAGATATTTTTTTGATGGGAGATGATTTTGGAACACAGACAGGCCCTTTAATCGGACTTGATACTTTCAGATATTTTTTCAAAAATCCGCTTAAAAAAATGATTGATTTATGCCACAGATACAATATCAAAACCATGCTACATTCCTGTGGCAGTATAAAGATTTTTATACCCGATTTGATAGAGATCGGACTTGATATCCTGAACCCGGTCCAGCATACAGCTGCTGAAATGGACCTTGTGGAACTAAAAAAAGCATTTGGGAATGATATCTGTTTTCATGGAGCCGTAGATGTGCAGAATGTTTTGCCATTTGGAGGTGAAGAGGAAATAAAAAATGAAGTGAAAAAATGTATTGAGGCCCTTGGCAAAAATGGTGGTTACATCTGTGCACCATCTCATAATATCCAGGCAGATGTTCCTGTTGAAAGTATCCTGATTATGTACGAGACTGCTGCGGCGCTTTAAATCTATGTCAGGTCAAAGATTATTTTTCTTACTTCACTCTCACGGTAACCGATTCTTACCGCTTTTGCTGTAACCTGCGTTTTCCCTTTTTCAATTTTCACCGGTTCCGTATATATTTGCCAGTCGCCATCGTTTATGCGATATCCAATGGATGCACCCTGTGTGGCACAATATATTTGCACCAGAAGAGGACCTCTGGCTCTGAAAACCATGTCTTCGCAGATGGCTTTAACTCCTGGATTTTCACTGTTAATTGGAATGAACAAAGGTGTGGCAGTTTTTGGTTGTTCTCCACCGTACCAGAATTTTACCAGCTCGGTTTCTTGAATCCTTCCCATATCATTGATTTTCTTCATCCATTCATCAAGAGCGGTTCTCATCTTATTAAGCTGTTTTTTATATGCTGGATCTCCAGCAAGATTATTTGTTTCCCATGGGTCATTCACAGTGTCATATAACTCTTCAGTATCTTTTTTCTTAAAAAGCAGGAGTTCATTCCCCTTCAGTTTATTCTCGCAATAAAGGGACCATAATTCTTCCATTATTGGATGTTTGTTCAGATAATCAACCCAGATACTGTAAAATGTGTTGGGATAATAATTGCGAATGTATTTGTATCTTTTGTCTCTTACTGCCCTTGACATATCGTAGGATTCATCAATTCTGTCTCTTGATGCAAAGATAAATTTTCTCGGTTCTGTGGCATATTTCCCCAGAAAAGGTCTTCCCTGCATATAAGCAGGTACCGGAATTCCTGCAACGGAAAGTACAGTAGGACCGAGGTCAATTGTGCTGATGAGTCTGGTGTTTTTGGTTCCTGGTTTGATAAAACCTGGCCATTTTATTATGAGTGGGACATGGATTCCGGTATCATATAGCCATCTTTTCCCTCTGGGCAATGGACCATGATCGCTCCAGTGGAAAACAACTGTGTTTTCAGCAAGATTGTCCTTTTCAAGTTCTTTCAAAATTTCTCCAAAGAGCGTGTCGTTTATTTCAATGTTTGTGTACATTCTCGCCATTGCTTCCCTGACTTTTTTTGTATCCGGAAAATAGGGCGGTAATTCAATCTTTTCCGGGTCAAAAGTAATTTCAGGACAATTTTCATGCCACATTCCGCTTTCATGGGTTTTCATCAGATTGAACACTGCAAAAAAGGGTTGTTCCTTTTTCTTCCTGTTTCTCCAGTGCGCATTCGGGCCACATTCGTCCCATGCTGTAAATGGCGGGTCAAACTGGTAATCAGTTTTCGAGTTGTTTGTGCAATAATATCCCTCTGCTCTCAGATATTCAGTAAAACACTTTACATAATGAGGTATTACGGCAGAATATGGAGTGGGCAGTTCCGGGGTCCTTGAATCCTGGTGGGACGTTCTCATATGATGAGTTCCGATGGAACTTGGATACATTCCCGTGATTATTGCTGAACGGGCTGGTGCGCATACGCCTGAGGTGGAGAAACAGTGAGTGAAGAGACACCCCTGCTTTGCAAATCTATCAATGTTGGGCGTTCTTGCAATTTTGTCACCGTAACAACCGTAAAAAGGATTGGTGTCTTCGAATGAAATCCACAGAATATTTGGTTTTCTTTTCATTTCAATTTTCCTTTTTTTTTGCTCTTATTTGACAATGTCAATGATTATTATAAACTAATTTAGACGTTTTAGGAACACTTTCCAA
>CAZHJN010000063.1:0-7103 GCA_964532995.1 uncultured bacterium | reverse complement strand
CTGGAAAATTAAAAGGGGAACATAAAAATGGAAATCAGGGCAATTTTTGACAAGGTGGCTGTCAACAAAAAGATTCAAATCGGCTGGGGCCTTTCGGTTCTGGTTGATAACAAAGTTCTTTTTGACACTGGAGAAAAAGGAGAATGGCTTTTAAACAATATCAGACAGATGGATATTGATATCAACAATGATATGGAAAGCATTGTCATCTCCCACGACCACTGGGACCATACCGGAGGATTACAGACACTGCTTGAAAAAAGGGAAAAAGGCATGCCTGTATATATCTGCCCGGGATTTTCCGGTGAAACGAAAAAAAAGATTGTCAGTCATGGCGGAAAGCCTGTCGAAACTAAAAAATTCAGGGAAATAGCAAAAAACATTTATGTTACGGGCGAGATATCGGGTATTTACAGGGGAAGTCCCAGGCCGGAACAGGCTCTGGTTCTGAAGACTGAAAACGGTGTCTCAGTGATAACCGGATGCGCACATCCCGGCATTTTAACAATCCTTGAAGTAGTTAAGAAACATTTCAAGACAGAAAAATTGTTTCTTGTAATGGGCGGGTTTCACCTGTTTGAGGAAGATATAAGAAACATTGAACTTATTGTTACGGAATTTAAAAACATAGGAGTGGAAAAGGTTGCCCCGACTCACTGTTCTGGCCCAAAAGCAGAAGAGATATTTGCAAGAGAATACGGCGAAAGATTTCTCGAGGTTAAAGCAGGAAAAACAATAAAGTTATAATTTCCCAGTGGAAATTGCAATATGGAAAATTCAGTCAACGATTTTTTGAGCCGACACAACTTGAAAAAACGTTCCATTTACAGGAAAAAGAACGGCTTGCCTGTCAGGTCCGCATCATGAGACAAATCAGATATGGTGCTGTATAAAGAATTTTGGAGAATACGACATCCTGAAAAAGGTCTTGCCGAAAAAGGGGAAGGGGTTAGAAATCGGCTTAGGTACGGGCAGGTTCGCTGCATAGCAGTTCTTTGAGAATCTTTTTTTGCAAAAATCCTCCTTTTTTATTAACTGCAAGTGCAAATCAATCGCAATTAAAATACAAAAAATTATGCTGTTAATCTTCGATATTTTTTGATTTTTTCAGGCAGTTTTCACAGTAACCCATTATTCCAAGCCGATGTTCCAAATGGACGAAATGAAATTTTCTGCAAACCTTTTCCTGCAGTTTTTCTATTTGGTCATCCCTGAACTCCAAAACCGTTCCGCATTTGAGACACACCAAATGATCGTGGTGTACGCGTCCCAGATTCACTTCATATTGCGAACGATTCTTGCACCGCATCACCTCCCTGATTAAACCCGAATTAACCAGGTTGACCGCAAATAGTTTTTAAAAATACTCACTTTTTCCTGCATATTTTCCACCTTGCAAATGATAATCAGTTGCAATTATATTTCACAAACTGCTTCTGGCAAGACTTCAGGACAGATATGCAAAAAAATTTAACTTATTGCAGCGCCAAAGGCTACTGCAAATTGTGGATTTTCAAGGACCTGGATTTTTCTGTTGCTGATTTTCTCAATGCCTTCTTTAAGACCGGGTATTTTTGCTCCACCACCGCAGAAAACAACCATATTTTCTTTATTAAAATGGCTCATCATCGTTGCAATTCTTGAAGCAATTGCATTCAGAAGCCCTGCCGCAATATTTTCCTTTTTTTCATTATGGGCAAGAAGAGAAACAACCTCGCTTTCAGCAAAAACACTGCATGTTGAGTTTATTAAAACAGGTCTTGTTGCCTGCATTGACATTTCTCCAAGTCCATAGATATCTGTTTCAAGAACATCAGCCATCATCTCAAGAAACCTTCCTGTTCCTGCCGCGCACTTGTCATTCATCAAAAAATCCACAACCTCACCACTCTTATCAACCTCTATGACCTTTGTATCCTGTCCGCCAACATCAATGATAAGACAATTCTTTTTACCGGAAAGATGAAATGCTGCTTTCGCTGCAGCAGAAATCTCTGTGATGGTTATATGGGCTTTTGAAAAAATGTGTCTGCCATAGCCTGTGGTAACAATTTTTTCAAGTTGCGAAAGCTCAATTCCCGCGCTTTTTGATGCATCAACAAGCACTTTTTCTGCAATTTTCTCAGGCATTGCTCCGGATTTTGCCATAGCACCTGCTATGATTCTTTCATTCTCAACAATGACACACTTTGTCATCACAGATCCTATGTCTATCCCTGCTTTCACAGAGAATCCTCCTTTATTTTTTGCGCAAATCAATCATTTCTCTGAATGCTTCAAGTCTTGTTTTCATCTGACCTGTGTCTTCTTTCCCAAGGTCTGTTTTTATTGAGATAAAAGGGATATTTTTCTCTTTAAGAACCTGTCTTATGATTGCTGACTGAATATCAAAAACCTGGCACAGCCTCAGATTATAGTAGATAACTCCCTGGATGTTATGCTGGTTAACGGTGTCAATGATGAGATCTATCAATTTTTCAAGATTCAGCAGGCAGGGGCAGATACTTCCAGCAATGTTTTTTAATGTTAGGGCTCTTATGATTCCTGATTCAGTGTCTTCATCAATTGAGACCGGATTGTAAAATCTACCAAATGATGTGCACTGAATATCAGCTGCCATTGAAAGTCCAGCGCTTTCCATCACATCAAGAATCTTGAAGTTTGGAAATATCACCGGCGTTCCAGCAAGAAGAATTTTGGGTCTGCTGGAGACCTGTTTTTTTTCACAGGCCTCATTGTAGACCTTTTCAGCTGCATTGTTCCATTTTTCTATTTCCATAAAGAAAGAGGCATAGATCATTATGTGATAATCAGATGAACTGATTGCTTCAGGATTTGCCGCTCTTAAATTGTATATCTTTCTGAAAATCTCGGTTCTAATGTTTGTTTTTTTGCAGGCTGAAAGGAGCTGTTTTCTGACGGGGCTAACATTAAATCTTTTTTTAAAAACTCAAAAAGGTCTGTGTATCTCTGTTCCCAGAAATCAACATTTTTCAGATATTCACAATCCCTTCCAGGGTCAAGAAAATAGACTTCCTTCACAGGAGAAAGCAATTCTGCAAGTTTCGTTTTAGGGTCGCATGTTCCAGGAACTATCAAAAGGTCAATCCGGTCATAAACCTTATTGTAAAATTTGCCGCAGATTGATTTGACCACAGGACATATATCCCCTGAAGCAATCTCCTCGCCAGCCTGGAAGCAGTTATAATCCTCACAGCACAACCTGATCGGATGGAGAGCGCATGCAAACAGTATTTCTTCCGGCACGATGCTGCAGAAAAAACCGACAATTTTATTTCCATTACAGGCAAACCTTCCACAATCAAAATCATCAATTGACTGGTAAAATGGTTTCATTGAAGATAATCCTGATTTTTCAAGATATTTTTGTATTTCATAAGATCTGCTGCTGGTAATGTTTTTATCAGAAGAAAAACCCTTTGAGACTGTTTCCCTGTATCTTTCAAGAAATCCTGGCATCTTTTTTCCTCCTGAAAGGATTGGTAATTCTTATACACCTGCCGAAAAATTTTGCGCTCAAACAACCTTTCCTCGGACACACCTCAATACATCTGAAACACATTATGCAACCTTTCTGATTGTAAATCGCATCTTTATTCAGTCTGTACATCTCTGTCAGTCCCATGGGACAAGCATCAGCGCAATAGCCACATTTTATACACTTGATGGATTTTTTGTGAAGTTCAACCCCTGCACCTTTATTGAACCATGAATTTATCAATCCCACAGGGCACAGATGGCACCAGACCCTTCTTCCCCAGTAGAATGCGGCAATAAAAATACCAAGCATAATCCAGGCAAGAATTGTAAAGACTGTTGTGATACCTGTTGAAAAATCCTTCCAGTTTGGCTTTATCAAACCGAACACAGGACATATGAGTCTTGCGGGACATATCTGACAGTATGGCAAAAACCAGTAACACTGGTATCTGGCAAAATTTGGCATTCCTATAATTGTTGAAATTGAAAGCGCTATTACCATAATTCCATAGCCGGTAAAAGAAAGATTGAGCCTGAATTTTTCAGGAAACCTTCTTACCTGTATATTCATTTTTCTTCGCAGAAATGTTAAAAAATCTCCCACAGTTCCAATCGGACAAACCCATCCGCACCACATCCTGCCGAAAATAAAGCAAAGCAGAATAAAAAGTGTGATATATGGCAGAAGATATTTCAATTGAGTCTGCCAGGTTAGATTTTCAGAAACAAAGTGAAGGATGCAGGCTTTGAACATTCCACCCTTTGGATTGAACCTGCATATTAATGAAGGAGGATAGTTTTCAATGACAGGGGTTGCGCCTGAGGGCCACAGGATACTGCCTTTTCCAAATTTTGTGGTTGATATACTTCCTGCAGGTGCTTTCAATTGAGGGAAAAAAGACTGATCTGTTTCTTCAGATGTTTTCACTTCCTTGAAGATATATCCACCATAAATAATGAGGATCAGAAAAATTACCTGAAGAATCCTTCTTGTGATTGTGATCTTTTTCATTCTTTTTGCATTCTGATGGTTCTCAGCGACCTCAAAACAGTAAAAAAAATGAAAATAAAAGCGGGAAGAACATACCACCAGTATCGTATGCCTGCGCTTCTATCAATTCTCACATTTATCTGACCAACTGAAACATCCATTTTTTCATCTGTTTGACCGGACCCAGGTGTAATAAAAGACACAGTGGGCAGTACCGCAGGTTCAGAAAAAGTCTTTTTTCTTTTCACATCATTTCCATATCTGACAAGATATGTTGTTTTTTTCTTTATGTTGGAAGCAAAGATAATCTCTGCGCTTAAAATTGAACCATCAGGCCATTGTTCCTGAACCCTGATATTTGAAGCTATCTCATTGCCTGAAGTCTTATCAACTACAATAATGTTATCAACAGCAGAGACAGAACCTGGAGGAAAAAACACAGTACCTGCGACATAAAAATCCCCTGTGATATCAGGATATTCAAAATAAATCTGGATTTCATCAGCCCGAAGAACAAATGTGCTCAAAGCCAGTATAAAAAAAGCAGAGATTTTCTCATTTTGGATTATTGAGCAAAAACAACCTGACCAAAACCTTTTTCCTGATGGTAGGATGATGAATCCATTGCCCAGAAACTTTCTTCAGTATATCCGGTTGCTTTTGTGCGAATAATTTTCATGGACCATTTTGTTCCTGGTTCAGGGACCTTTACGCCCAAAGAAGAAAAAGGAATAGCGACCTCCAGCATCCAGGAATTAACCCCTCTGTAAATCGCATAAGAAAGCACACCTGAATTAAGATACTGAATATCACCGGTCTGACTCGTTTTCCCGAAGGTGCATTTTCCATTACCCATCAGGACAATGGAATAATAAGTTTTTCCTGAAATATCAGGAGAAACCTGTATTTCAATCCTATCCCTTTCAGTGATTTTCTCAGGTTCATTATCCCTGCAAAGAAATCCAAGATAAAGATAAGTGCTGTCATATGCAAGAAGCCCTGTTGTCTGATAAACCGGTTTTCCCTGTCCTTTAAGGCAGAAGTTCCCGCAAACACCTGCATTTTTCCAGCATTCCTCCACAAACTTTCCATCAATCTTTGGTGGCTGGGAAGCTTTTTTAACTGAAAGAAGAACTGACTCTTTTTTCTGGACAGGTGGAACCTGACTTGTTGGAACTTGTGGTTCTTTTTTCTCCTGTTCCCGCAGCTGTTTTTCGCCTGCGATATCCAGATTAAATCTTTTGAATTCTCTTCCTCCTCCAACAAGCCTGAATGTTACAGGGTAATTACCGGATTTTATTTCTGGCTTTGGAATCATTGTTACCTCAAAATAAACCCTCTGGTCCTTTGGAACCATCATTTTCTGAGGATATATCTGGAAATCAAATGCAGGGCTTTCCGCAAGAAGTCTTATCTCCGCAATACCCCTGTCCATATTATTTTGCAGAAAAACCTTGAAGGTGGTTTTATTTTTGACCACGATATTGTAGAATTCGGGCTTGACAATCAGTTTATCCGCCTGGCGGAAAACATTATCACAAAGATGCACATGAAGATAACAAGAACATAGAAAACAGAACAGATTAGAACAATTATCTTTTTCATTTCAATTTTTTTCAATAGCATTCTAACGCTTTATCTATCATAGGTCAAACGCCATTTTTTAACAAAAGTTTAATTTTTTAGTAAAATAACCTTAATACATGGGAGAACCCAATGAAGAATTCAACAAGAGACCAGGCTTTTGAAACTACTGAAAAGTTAAAAACACTTTTGAAAGAACTATTCCAGTTTGAATCCACAGAACTTGATTTTGGAATTTACAGAATAATGAATCATAAGCGCAAAGAGATTGAGAAATTTGTTGAAAAAGATTTAATAGATGCAGTTGAAAAGGAATTTGAGAAGTTTAAGACCACAAACCGGAATGAATTAACAGAAAAAATTAAGGCAAAGAAAAAAGAAATAGAAAAATTTGAAGAAGGATTGGGTGAGAAAATTTTAAAAAATGGTGAAATAGAAGAAAAATTTAAAGAAAAACCCCTTGTTAAAGAATATCTGCAATTAAAAAATCAACTTAAAGAACTGGATTTAACCAAAAACTTACAAACCCAAGTTTTTAATGACATATATAACTTTTTTTACCGATATTACGAAGATGGAGATTTTATATCAAAAAGAAGATACTCAAGCAGAAACTACAGATATGCAATACCTTACAATGGTGAAGAGGTAAAACTTTATTGGGCTAATTTCGAGCAGTATTATGTGAAAACAGGTGAGATATTCAAGGATTATGAATTCAATCATAATGTATACAGATTCATTTTCAGGACATCTATTGCAGATGTACCTGCAGGTAATGTGAAAGGAGAAAGGCGCTATTTCTTTTTATCAAAAGACGAACCAGTAAAGATTGAAAGCAAAACCTGTATCATAAACTTTGAATACAGACCATTGACCGATGATGATTTTAAAAAATATAAGGTTAAAACAAAAGGAGGAAAAGAGAAAGAAACAGGAATAAAGCAGGAAGAATTAAACACCATTTTAAAAGAAAAGATTTTAGATTCAATAAAATCACCTGAATTGAAGGCAGCGCTTTTAGAGG
>CAZHJN010000062.1:0-7655 GCA_964532995.1 uncultured bacterium | reverse complement strand
CTGACCTTTGTAGGAAGGATCATAGATAATTTCCTGATATCCGGTCATACTGGTATTGAAGATAAGCTCTCCAAAACATTCACCCTGAACACCAAAAGTTTCTCCGGCATGTATTGATCCATCTTCAACAACAAGGTATCCACTCATTTTTTTCAGCACCCGACAGCAGGTTTTACTGCCAGAAATTAACCCTTCACAACATCAAAACATTTCTCGCACAGTTCAGGATGTTGTTCAAAAGTACCAACAGTGCTGTGGTGTATCCAGCATCTTGCGCATTTTGGAAGAGTTGTTTTTGTGGCTATTACCTCTAAATTATCGCCATCTTCTATCCTGCTCTCGGCAACCATCAAAAGGTTGGTCAGCCCGGAAAAACTCTCAAGGAAGTTTTTTGTCTCCTGATTTGCTTTGATATGTATTGCTGCTTCAAGACTGCTTCCGATATTTCCTGCGGCTCTCTGCTGTTCAATCTGTTTAAGAACAAGTTTCCTGAACTCAAAAAATCTTGACCATCTTTCAAGTAATTGATTGTCTGGTTCCATAATGGAAGGCCAGTTTTCAAGAAAAACGCTTTCCTTTTTTCTTTTCGGAGCAAAAGAATACGCTTCCTCACAGGTGAAAGAAAGCACAGGTGCAAGCATAACAACAAGCGATAAAAATATCTGATAAAGGACCTTTTGAGCTGCCCGGCGGCTTTGAGAATTTTTTCCGTGGGTATAAAGGCGATCTTTCAAATAGTCAAGATAAAAAGAAGACATATCTATATTGCAGAAATCAAAAATTTCGCTTATACCTTTGTGAAATAAACATTTCTCATAGTAGGAGGTGACACTGCATATCAGCTGGTTTGTCCTTTCAAGAACCCATCTGTCAACCTCCAGCAGGTCAACATTATTATTTTCATCAGGGTCATAATCATATAGATTACCAAGCATGAAACGCATTGTGTTTCTCAATGTTCTGTACACAATCACAAGATGGTCAATAATCTTCTGTGAGATTCTCATATCCTGCTGGTAATTTTCAGAAACCGCCCAGAGCCTCAAAATATCAGCGCCGTATTTTTTAATAATCTGGTCTGGTGTTATAACATTTCCAAGGGACTTTGACATCTTTCTTCCCTCTGCATCCACAACAAAACCATGCGTGAGAACAGTCTTAAATGGCGCCTTTTTTTCAATTGCGCAGGAGGTGATAAGAGATGTTTGAAACCAGCCTCGGTGCTGGTCGCTTCCTTCAAGATAGAAATCAGCAGGCCATTTGAGTTGAGAATGGTTTTTTAAAACAGCCATATGGCTTACCCCGGAATCAAACCAAACATCAAGGATATCTTTTTCTTTTCTGAAAGGACCTTTACTTTTGCAATGCGGACAGACAAAGTTTTCAGGCAGAAGTTGTTCTGCCTGTTTTTCAAACCAGATATTTGAACCATACTTTTCAACAAGCGATGATATTTTTGAAATTGTCTGCTCATCGCAGACAGGATTTCCACAACCTTCGCAATAAAAAATAGGTAGCGCCACGCCCCACAGTCTTTGCCTTGAAAGACACCAGTCAGGTCTTAATGCGACCATGCTTGATATTCTTGACAGTCCCTCTTCTGGAATCCAGCGGGTATTTTGTATTTCGCTCTGAAGAAGATTGCGCAAATCATTGTGGTCTATTTTTAGAAACCACTGTTTTGTTGCCCTGAAAATAACAGGTTTTTTACATCTCCAGCAGTGTGGATACGAGTGCTGATATGGTTCACTGTGAACTATAATTCCCTTTTTGCTCAAATCTTCAACGATTACACTGTCCGCATCAAAAACAAGCATTCCCTTCCACTGATGGACTTCATCTGTAAATCTTCCTCTTTCATCAACAGGTGATATAACAGGAAGGTTGTATTTAAGGCCAGTCTGATAGTCTTCTTCACCATGACCTGTTGCGGTGTGAACACAACCTGTTCCTTCCTGGTCTGAAACATAATCCGCAAGCACCACCTGGCTTTTCCTTTCAACAAAGGGATGATTGCAGACACTATTTTCAAGCTGTCTGCCCTTAAATGAAGCAATCTTCTGGCAGCTCCATTTCAATTTTTCACATATTTTTTCAGCAAGATTTTCAGCAACTATGATATTACCCTGCTGTGTCTTTAAAACAACATAAACAAGTTCTGGATGTAAAGCAATTGCGACATTTGCCGGAAGAGTCCATGGAGTTGTTGTCCAGATCAGAAAGTAAGTATTTTCAGTATTGAAATCCACTGAAAGTTTTTCAACAGGAAATTTAACATAAACAGATGGACTTACCTCGTCCCAGTACTCAACCTCTGCTTCGGCAAGCGCTGTCTGGCAGTGCCAGCACCAGTAAATCGGTTTGTATCTCTGGATGATATAACCTGAAATAAAAAGTTTACCGAAGCTTTCTACGATTGTTTTTTCATACAAAGGATTCAATGTGAGATATGGGTTTTCCCAGTCTCCAAAAACACCGAGTCTTTTGAATTCTTCCCTCTGGATACCCATAAACTGCATCGCGTAATCATGGGCCTTTTTCCTGAAGGAAACTATGTCAACAGCATTTTTATCCTTCAGTTTCATCTGATGAAAAACCTGATGCTCTATCGGCATTCCGTGGCAATCCCATCCAGGGACAAAAGGAGAAAAATATCCCTGCAGAGATTTTATCTTGATAACTGTGTCCTTCAGAATCTTGTTAAGAGCGGTTCCAAGATGGATATGACCATTTGCATAGGGTGGCCCATCATGGAGAACAAAAGTCTGACCGCCTGCATTTTTCTCAAGAATCTTTTTATAGATATCTATGTTCTGCCATTTTTCAATAATTGCAGGCTCTCTTTTTGCAAGATCAGCCTTCATAGGAAAATCAGTTTTGGGCAGGAGCACTGTTTCAGAGTAGTTTATTTTCTCCATTTTATTTTTCACCTTTCAATTTTTTAACAAGAATAGCAACTCTTTTACCGAGATTCCTGCATTCTTTAAGTGTTTTTTCATCAGGGTTGCCTATAGCAGCAGGTCCATAATGACCGCCTTCTGTTGTACCCTGAACTATCATACCGTGGATGAGCATCATCTGAAGGATTGAAAGAATTGTGGTCTCATTTCCTCCTGCTATGTTTGCTGATGAGGTAAAAGCACCACCAACTTTTCCAATCAATTTCCCATAAAATTTAACTGAATCATCGAAAAGTTTTTTTATTTCCCATGCCGGTGCACCAAAATATGTCGGAGAGCCAACAATGATACCATCATAATCCAGCAATTCCTCGCAATCTGTTTCCTCAACGCTTTTTACTGTTGCCTCAACATTTTCAACAAGTATCCCCTTAACAATCTCCTGCGCCATTTTTTCTGTATTTCCTGTTTTAGAATAATAAAGAATCAGAATTTTTGCCATGGTTCACCTCCGAAAAAAAGATGCATTTTGACATATATTATACAATCAAAATCGCGTTTTGAGGAAAGTTTCAGGCAAGAATAATTATTTCATACTCTTTAATCTCAGGTACAACAAAGAAAATCCTGTTTTTACCCTGCTTTTTAACCTTCAACTGTTTGCCTGAAGAAAGAGATTTTGCAATTCTGCAATCTGCCCTGACTGAAATTTTTACATTATAAAGGGGAATTATCCGGCCCATTGGCCTTTTCATATCTGAACTGACATTGACCAGATGAAGTGTTTTACCTTTTCTGTTTTCCCGCAGTTCCATTGCAAGACTCCCAGGAGCATCCGTTTCAATCTGAAGTCCTTCAGAAACATTTTCCTTTATCAGAGAATGAACAAGGTGTCTGTGAATATCAATATGAAATCTGTTGAAACTTTCAAAAACAGGCGAGGCAAAATATATCACTTTTCCCCTGGACCTTTTTGAAATTATTATTGCAGGATAATCACTTATTCCACGCAGCTCTCTATAAGAAAAATTAATCGGATTTAAGTATCTCGCCAGTACAGCGGAATCTTCTTTACTTTTTATGGCAAGTGCATTTACAGGCCTTGGAATGAGAACATCCTTCTCAATATCGCCTGTATCTTCCGTCAGCACCATATAATCCTCAATTCTTGAGGGCAAAAACACTCCATGTATTTCTTCAATTCCAATAAAATCAAGCCAGCTTTTTCTGTCTGCAAGATTTCCATATTCATCATACATACCTGACTCAAAATCGCAGAGAAGCAATCCGCCCTGCATTACAAAATCTGTTATTGCTGCAATCTGTTTTTCTGAAAGACAGGCAGCATTTGGAAGGATAAGGGTTTTAAGTTTTTTAAGAGACTCTTCATTAAGATATTCATCCCATATCACCCTTACAGGAATATGGCTGAAATTGCAGAAATCAAGGCACCCCTGATTTTCATTATTCAGAATCTCCTCGCATTTTTCCCTTAGTTTTTTAATATCAGCATCAAGGGAAGTACCCGTATCCATAATCAATCCCTGTTCCTTTCCTGAACCGATGTCATAGCACAGACCCTTATGGGATGAAAGATAGTAGTAAAGCGTTCTGTTTGAAATCAGTATCCCTGTTTCTGCGCAGGACACACCTGCTTCAAGATAATCTTCTGTTTTTTCAAGCAAACCTGCAACCTTCAAACCACCTGTCGCATACTTTTTTGTTTTTTCAATGGCAGGATAAAAAATAGCAAACCATGTGTTTGAACCGCCTGCTGTAGCCTGAGCAAGAGCCGTTGAGAGTTCGGGTTCAGGAAGCGGCACATAATGCCATGTTGAAAGTGTATGATGGGTAAAAACGACTGATGGGTTTTTTCCAGCGGAAAGAAACCTTGAAAGATTCAGGGAAGTGTAAGGAGAACGATAGTATTCCGTGCAATGGAAAAAATCCTCTGCGCCTGTAAATGTCTGGCATTTTTCCATTCTTCCAGCATCATATCCAAGAAGAATGTTTGATGCGCTGAATGCTCCGCCATTGAGAAACATCACAGCATCACTCCTTATCCTTTTTGCTGTTTCACTGGCATCTCTCATAAAATCAGCCCAGCTCTGCGAACGGAATTCAGCAAACTTCTTCCACAGGGGGTCATTCCAGTCAAGAAATTCAGGAAGTCTGTCGCTGCCCGTCAGATTTTTGAATTTTTCAGCGCAGTGCCGGCAGTAGCATGCGCCAGGGTATATCACAGGACCATCAAGACAACATCCATCAACACCGGTTTTGACAACCTCCTCAATCATTTCAAAAGCCCAGTTTCTCCACGGGCTGTTAACGCAGAAAGTTGTACCATTCCCATAAAGGGGATGTTTTCTTCCATATGGAGTCCCATCCTGAAGAACCTGCTCCCATCCAGGATTTTTTTCTGCAAACTCATAACTGTACCAGTGCATATTGATGTAAGCGATAATATGGATATTGTGCTTCCTTGCATACGGGATATATTCCCGCAACAGGTCCCTTGAACCAAGATGTGGCAATTTTTCAAATCTGTCTGAATTGAAGGACACAAGATATCCTGTTCCAGGAGCGCAGCCAGCAGAAGCCATAATCCACTCACAGTTTGCCTTCCAGATTTTTTTTGTCTCAATGGCAAGCCCGTTCATATCAGAATTGAGAAAAGGAGAAAAATCTCCAAGATAATCCCGGCGTATCATCCTCAATGGCTTTTCCCACCAATTTTTTATCATTATCACCCCGTGTAAAAAAAAGATTGCCTGAATTTTGAATCTTTTGCTGGATGAACTTTTTTGATAATCAGATTTTCAAAATCTTTTCTATCAGGTCACTATCCTCCATAAAAAATACGTGATTATCCTCAAATTCCTGTTTTTGAATGTTTCCTCGATCAAAAGTCTTTTTCATTTCATCGTATTTAGATACAGAAATAATTACTGATTCCAGCCTGAGGTTCTGGTTTTTAAATTTTTCTTCAATTTCTTTTATTTCTTTGTGCAATCTAATTTTCTCATCATTAAAATTGCCCAGGTTTCTTATGCCTTTGGGGTCAATAAAAATTAAGGTTTGCTTATGACCTTCTTTTATCCACATTATGAAATCCGGATAAAAACCGGATTCCCCGAAAAATCCGATTCCTCTTCTTGATAAATTTCTTAAGAGGAATATGTCTTTGCCTACAATCTTATTTTTTCTGATATAATCCCTTAATCTTTTTACAAATTCTGTTTCTCCCTCATTCAATTTCGCAGGCTCTGATTTTATGTATTCTTTGCGTTTGTCGAAAATAACCAGCGGCACATATAAGTGTTTATCAAAGTGAAGGGTAGGAATTTCAGCAACATCTTGCTTATATAATTTGGCAAAATTTTTTAGAAGATTCTTTATTTTTTCAATCTCTTTTTTTATTTTTTCACGCTCTCTTTTGTCATTTGGCAATTCTACTTTTAATGTGTAATCTTTATAGCTCAAATTAGGGTCATCTTTTACCAAAAATGATGGTTTCAATTTTTGGGTTTCTTCGAGACAGACCCGTGTCCGGCAAACCCAAATCTTTTGCTGCGCGCCTCTCAATAAGCAATTCTAGCCGGTTCACAAAGAACTCAAAAGCTCTGCCCGTACCCAGCTGCAAGATTATGGCTCCTTTCCTCGCTATTTTATCCCCAAATACTCCAACACAAACGCATACTCGAACGCCAGGTCTTTCAGAAAATCATACCGCCCTGAAGCACCGCCATGGCCGGCACCCATTTTGGTCTTGAGCAGCAGCCGGTGGTGGTCGGTTTTCATGGCGCGCAGCTTGGCGGTTCACTTGGCCGGCTCCCAATAGCTCACCCGCGGATCGTTCAATAGGTCACCGAGCAAAGTGACAAAGCTGTACTTCCATACGGAGTAGGCTTATTGAGAATTATTCTCTAAATGGCTCTCTTTGCATTCGCTCTATAGCGGCTTCGGTTGGGTACCTCCCAACTTCAATTAATGCCTGACGCTCCAATACACGATCGATATGATTCAAACCTAAGATTTGTGCCGTAACTTTTCCAATGTCAGTCAGAGGCTCAATAATGGCCTCATTTAATCTAAAATGCTCATACCATTTTTCGGTGCGTGGATTAAAAAATCGAAAGAATCTTTGCTCTGGCAGCAAAAGAGATCCCAGGTCACTTCCTTTGTGGCGATTACAGAAGACGCACGCATACGCCAGGTTCTCCAACTCGGTAGCTCCACCATGTTTTACACTAATTATGTGGTCTACCTGGCACCCATAGTTCGTATCATCTTCATGGATCAGGCAATACTCACAAAGATGCGCCGCTCGAGCAGCAACCAAGCAACGAAGTTCTACGGGAATATAGCTACTCATGGCTTGAAAATTCGTGTGCGCGCGCCTTTGCCAACCTCATTATATGCTCTAATTCCAGGTAGTGATTTAATTCTGACTTTTCCTCAAACGAGAGCCCTTTGGTCTTCTCTCGATAGATCAGATCAGCTACGCGGTTCTTCGCTGCCTCTGAAGGTTGAAAAGCGACGACCTCATCAGGTGTTGTGCCTGCGGCAATGAAATCTACTATTTCCTCGTATGCTTTCACCGTGCTCATATTACTGTCCTCCGTTGTTATCAAAAGCGACTTTTCAACACAAATTTGCTTAATTCAAGAATGTGAAGCAAGAAGTTTTTGGGCAGTCAGGACCTCCGCCATTGTGCGCATGGGTAAGCTTGCATCGTTGCATCGGCGCAAAGCC
>CAZHJN010000061.1:6784-7935 GCA_964532995.1 uncultured bacterium | reverse complement strand
CCAGCTCGCATCAAGCTATTCTAATCTATGTGTCCAAACATAAGGGTTCACTTCAATTGGTTTTATAATGATGGACTGATTCCTGATGAAAGTTCATATTTTAACAAGGATTAGCAGAATTCTAATATGCACCTTTAATAAACGGATATAGCCCAATATTTGATATCACAGCGAAATTCTTACTGAAATTCTTTTGCCATATTTTTGCCATAAAAATGACAAAATCTGGCAAAAAATGGAAAAAAATGGAAACATAAAAAAGTGATATATGTATTGCTTTTTCAATGATTTACGTTAATTTTCAAGGGTTTTCAATTTCGGTCTGGATAGCATTACAAGTGCCCTGCTCTACCACTGAGCTAAGGCGGCGCATAACCGATGGGTTATTTTATTATACCAGTTTCCTTTATAATTTCAACTGAAAAATTATCTTACAATTGCTTAATGGATTGTGTATTTCTTAATAAGGTTTTTTTAATTTATGTTTAACACTGGAAAAACTAAGACCAATCGAAAATGGTTTTTGAGCCCTTATATGCTTTAAATTTTTTCTTTTTCTCCCGATACATTTCTCTATCGGCAAGAGAAAGAAGCCTGTCAATACTGATAGATCTTGTGCCATCGTATCTTGTTATACCGGTGCTCACTGAAATCTGGTATAATCCATCAGTTTCTCTGTTGCGCTCATCTATTTTTTCTTTCAGGCGATCAATCAATCCATTCACCTCTTCATCATGCGCTATTTCTGACGCCAGTACCACAAATTCATCCCCACCAATTCTCGCGATAATATCTGACTTTCTGAATACATTTCTCAGAATTTCTCCGAGTTTCTTAAGAGCCTGATCTCCTGCAAGGTGTCCTTTTGTATCATTTATATTCTTGAGCCGATCAAAATCAATAAAAATTACATAAAAGGGTCTCCTGTTCCTCTGGGTTCTTCTAATTTCCTGTTCGGCGAGAGTGAAAAATCCCCGCCTGTTGTAAAGGCCGGTCAGTTCGTCTCTAAGTGATGTCTCTTTCAATGCCTGTTCAAGTTTTTTAAGTTCCGAAATATCTATCATGGCGGTCCGCATCCCGATGATCTCGCCCTTATCATTCTTCTCCGGAATATCATCAATTGAAACATAAATAGCAGTTCCGTCCTTTCT
>CAZHJN010000061.1:0-6684 GCA_964532995.1 uncultured bacterium | reverse complement strand
TTTCTGTAATCAGGAAGAATACCACAGGCATCCTTAAGAATAAATTTCCATGCTTTTTCGATTATCTTTTTGCTTTTTGATCTGAATACAATATTCTTCCTGCAACATGGGTCATTTTCAAGATCAAAAACGCTTTTTGCCTCACCATCTATGCTCATTATAACCCAGTATTTTTTATCCCTGTACCAAACGCTATCACCATACCTGCATGTCAAATATCCTCGCTCAGACTGGCAATCTCCCTTAACAGGTGAATGTAATTCTTTTCCGTCGATTTTAACATCCTTAATTCCAGCAATTCTGTAAGCGGTTGCAACTGCATCTATGTTGTAAAGCAATTTCCTGCAGAGCCCTTTTTGATTTTCTGTAAAATGTATCATAAGAGGGATTTTCATAACTCCAGGGTATAATGCATAATGGGGTTTGCCTATAATTCTTTCAGGGTTATCTGCAAAATTTGTACCATGGTCACTTATAACAATCACAACAGAATTCTCCCACATACCAAGCCTTTTCAGTTTTTGGATGAAATACCCAAACCATGTATCTGCCATTGAAACAAGACCGCAGTAGTGAGCTACAGTATGTTTGAATTCTTCCTCGTCCATCTGACCATCAACAGGAGCGTACTTTGTATGCAGGATGGTTCTCCCTTTATAATCAGGGTTCTTATAGTACATTTCCAGATAAGAATCCGGCGCTTTCCATGGCTCGTGGGGAATGAAACTGTCAACAAAAAGAAAAAGAGGTTTGAAGATCCTATTTTCTTCTATAAACCTCATCGCCCATAGAAAAACCTTTGCCGTCGTTGTGTCTTCTTCTGAAAAAACACCTGTAAGATTAGCAACATTGTTAAGAAGTGCATATTTGGGATATGGTTTTCTCAATCTTTGAAGGTCTCCGCCAAACTTTGCGAACATCTCCGGGGTAACGCGACTTGTCGAATGATAGATGCTGCCCTCTATTCCCCTGACAAATTCCCACTGCATAAATCCGCGGGTGAAATTCATACCAGGGGTGAAGTATGCGGATGTATCACTGACAAATCCAGTATAATAGCCGGAAGCAGCAAGATTTTCAGCCAGCGTATCTTCTTTTTCATCAAGAGGTTGCCACCCTGGAAGTTTAATCGGACACCAGTCCAGAAGTTTGTAATTATTGAATGGATAGCAGCGTCTCCCGGTGAGCAGTGCACGGCGAACAGGAATCGTGGGAAGGGACTCTGGATGAACATCGGTAAATACAATCGCTTCTCTGGCAAATGCATCAAAATTCGGTGTATAAATCTTCTTGTTTCCATAGCATCCCAGATAATCAGCCCGCAGCGTATCAAAAACAACAAAAATTATATTGGGTCTGTCCATCTTTCCTCCAGCATGTTATCTAAAGAACAACAGTATCTTCTTCAAGCGGATTATAAAAATTAACTGTACTGAACCTTTTTTTTAGAGTATCGAGCATCTGCAGAACATTAATGTTGCATGAAAAATCACCCGGAGAAAATTTTTCAAAATGATGTAAAAAAACTGAATCGGGTTGAAGTTGTTCTATTATTTCTGTTATTTTCACGCACCAGAGGCACGCAAGATTGATTTTTCTTCTGTATCCATCCCACGTCTCTGAATATCCATGTGAATCCCCTGAATGAAAAACCTTTTTACCACCGCACTCTATGACAAAACTTAATCTGCTGCACACCGGTTCATGTTCACTGCCTTTATTGGGCAGAGGAACAACACTCATATCCGAAATCTGCACTGATTTCTTTGCGCTGGCAATGAGACATCCTTTCCTCTTAAAGCCGTTTTTCACACACAATTCTATAACATCAAATGGTGCAATCAACAGACAGTTATCTCTCCTGACAAGTTTGAAAACAAAATCCCTGTCAAAATGGTCTCCATGAATATGCGTGCACAGAATTGCATCTATTCGCGGAATATCTTCCATTGTAATTTCTGGCTTGCTTAACTGTATTTCAAGGTGATCCTGCCAGAAAAACTCACCTGAAAAAAATGGGTCTATCAACAGAGATGTTTTTCTATAAGTAATCAAAAAAGAGGCATGATTCAAATACCTGACAGTTACCTTATCCACACTATTTCGGTTCTGTTTCAATGTGGTTACCTTTTGAAATACTTCTGAAATATTTCTTTGATTTCAGGGGTTCTCAATACATCGTTCAAACTGTAAACAAAAACATACTGACATCCATTGTCAAGCATGGTTTTCAATTCCATTTCGACCCTCTCAGCGCTTTTCAGCGGATATGCGTCGGGTCGATTGTAATATCCTATCATTCCAACTCCGGTTGTGTGTCCATAGTATTTCTTCTCTTCCAGCAACATGGTCTTTGTATCCTTTCCCATTTCAATCACATCCCTTGGGAAATACCATGCTATTGTCTGAACCCAGTAATCCAGACCTGTCCTGTTTCCATAGAATGGTTCAGGTAGAAAAACCGGATATATGTGTGCAATCGTTTTAAGGTTTTTATCTTTTGACTTCACATGAGCTATCAAATTCTGATAGAAAGATACAAGCGTCTCGAGTGAAAACTGTTCAAAAGCTTTACCCCTTTCCATTTCAGAATGGTTCCGCATGTATTTCTCAAATTGTTTCATTGATTCCTCACAGAAACATCCGTAGTAATTCTGATATCCGAAGAAGTCAAACATGATTCCAGACAATCCTTTTATCCCGGATAACCTGTCTATTTCTTCAATGAACAATTTTCTTACCCTTTCATCGTGAAAACAAAGCAGATCAGTATACAAAACCTCCTTCTTTTTTGGTGGTCTTGGCATTTCTCCCATCTGATATCCTGATGACACGCGATCATCTCTGTCAGCAAAGTATTCCTTTAATTTTTCCTCTTCTTCTGTCATCTTCTGAAGGGGTATCTTTGTACCCGGGTATTTCTTATTCCAGAGTTCGATATTGTTCAGATATATTATCGCGTATGTCCTGATACCATATTTTTCACCTGCTTCAACATATTTCTTCAATGTTTCTTCGTTCCCGACAGCAATAAAATCGGTTACACCTATATCTTTTGCCTGAGCGAGTATCTGATCTGGTTCGCCACTGCCATAAGCAAAAAGTCTTAAAAATTTAGCGGGTTCATCAATAAACTTCACCCTGCCATATGTGGATAAAATATGGCAGTTCAGTTTTCCAACAACCGGCCAGCTCCAGTAAGACCTTGGATTATTGATCCAGAATCCGGGTCGATGCAGCCGACACAGAAGCACTGACCATATGTCGCCTGGCTCTGGAGGGCATGAACCCTTTGCCAGAAATTTGATGCTTTTCCATGGTATGGCAAATTCCACACTCCATCCCCTGTCGACATCGTGGCTGGCATTGAGTGTACCATCAATATAAACAGCACTGACAATTCCAGGACATGTCCAGCTGACATGAGGATTTTCCCATGTCTCTTTGGTAATGTCATTCAGTCCATGGCTGTACCATGAATCAAAGATATTGTTGATGGGCGTGATGTGAAATTCCATATAATTTGATTCATCCGCATCCGGATTAAGAAAAACCTTCACGAATTTCTCAGCGTTCATGATTTCAGATTCAAATCTGTACCATTCAGGATGAGATCCTTCCCTGCTGCTTGTTATTCTGAAAACAAGATTTTTCGGTATTTCACTGTCCCGTAATCCCATTCTTGCCCAAACATCCGGATCCTCACAATCAAAACCAACATAGAAATATTCATCATCCCATAACATCTTTGCTTTTGTTTGAAGCGCCGATATACTACCATCCACCATATCTTTAAATTTTATTTCAGGCGCATTTTTCCAGCATTGCTCCAGCAATTTTCCATCCACGATTATTTTTTCTGCTGTTTTATAACAGTTATAGGTATCCATGGATTGCTGGCACATTGAAAGACCGCAAAAAACAAGAATAGCTAAATTGAAAACCAGAAATATTTTTTGTCCTTTCAACATTCTGTCCCCCCTGAAATATTCAAACTGAAACCGGTTTTCTTTTTCTGACAGAAGTCTTAATAGCCTCGCACACCTTTAAAGCATAAAGACCTTCCTGGCCTCCAACAGCAGGTCTCACATTGTTTCTGATGCATTCAATAAAATGACTTATTTCCTCAAAAAATCCGTCCGGCTGTTCAAAGTATTTCTCAAAAACCTGTGAAGGGTTGTTACGGTAAATATACTGTACATTTCTTGGTTTATCAAAAGAACCTCTGACTTCGCAGACAACTTTTTCAGTTGCAAGCACCATTTCTTCTTTCGCAAAACCCCATTCAGAAGCATAGCCGGCACCTATTCCTGCAATGGCATCGTTTTCAAATCTCATTGTAAAGATGGCTGTGTCAATCTGGTGAGAAAAACCCGGCATGAAAAAATTTCCTCCCTCAGCGTAAACCGTTCTGATTTTACCGAGCAGAAAACAGAGAAGGTCAACCATATGTATCGTGTTTTCCCTTATCGGACCACCACCATCATTTTCGTCCCAGAACCAGTTTTTCTCAACCCTGCCAAGAGCAAACCTTGCAAAGATCCATTTAGGTATGCCAAATTCACCATCAAAATTTTCTTTAAGAAATCTGTAGGTAGGAGAAAATCTTTTTTTGAATCCTATCATAAGGAAAACCCTGTTCTTTTCGCACAAATCTATCATTTTTTTACAGTCATTTACAGATGGTGCCATGGGTTTTTCACATAGTATATGCACTTTGTGCCCTGCAAAAATTTTCGTAAGTGTTAAATGAGAAGACGGCGGGGTGCAGATACTGACTCCATCGGGTCTGGATTCTCTCAAAAGATCATCAACTGAAAGAAAAGTCTTTATGTTAAACTCATTTGATACCTGCTTCAGTATATCAGGGTTTGTGTCAACAGCTCCAATGACTTCGACATCCGGGATTTGCCTGTAATATTTAAGATGCGCCCTGCCAATTCCAAGCCCAACAACCGCAATTTTCAATTTCACAGATTCCTCCCGAGTTTTTCAAGGCTTTCAAAACATTCTTTTGCCGCAGAAAATGGATCATGGCTCCACAATTCTTCATTGAAAAGTTCCAGAGAATAATAACCGTTGTAGCCTGCTTTCTGCAATTTTCTTATGATTGTTTCAAGCGGAATAATCCCTTTGCCTGGAAGCACTCTGAACCTGTCTGTCAGAATTTCTCTTGGTTTTTCAGCAACATCATTCAGATGAACAAGAAAAATTTCATCTCCTTTCACAGCCTCTATGTCCTCAATCTTGCTGATTCCACAATAAAAATGAAAGGTATCAAACAGAACGCCCGCATTTTTGTGCTTTATTTTCCTTGCAAGAAGCACAGCGGTTGAGAGACAACCAACAAATCTTGATCGTGCCAGAAATTCTATAGCAAGATTAACACCAAATTTTTCGGCAGTAATTGCTGCCTCGAACAGATTATTAACCGCCTGCTGATAATGGCTTTCTTCTGCAGGAGAGACAGAATCAGCCGGCACAATAAGGGTGGGAATTGAAAGATTTCTGCAAATTTCAAGATTTTCTGAAAATTCTTTCATCACCTCTTCTTTTGTTCTTCCCTGCGGAAACATCAATCCCGCCTGATAACAGGCTCCAGCAGGCACAAGCCCATTTTCATCCAGCATATTTTTTATCTGATTTAGACTTTTCCCTCCTGTCATAAACTGTTTCAGTTTTGGCAACCATATCTCAATTGCTTTAAAGCCCGCGTTTGAATATGCCTTTATATCTGTTTCAAAGTCTGTTTTCATAGTTGTTGCCTGATTGATTGCAAATTTCATTTTCCTCCTCTGTTGGGGGTTAAAACATATAATTCTATTCCATGGACTGTTATTTCGTTTGCGGATTCATTGCGCAAAATAAATTCATTCTTACCATTATAGACTGCATTGTTTGGAATGAGAAATTCAGCCACATGCGCCTGTTTCAATGTTTTATTGCCCGATACTTTTTTTGAATTCACAAGTTCTGATGATAAATGTTGAGCGGGTACATTGTTTAAAAGTTTGGTACAACCTGCAGAGGAAAGATTGCATCTTAACCACAATTGCTCAGAAAAAATATCTCCTGTAAAAATTACGCGGAAAAGAAACCGGCAGCTGTCTGGTTCTTTTCCAGCAAGCATATTAAAACTTTTTGATTGACGGGGTCCAACAGTTACAGGAATCTGATGAGGAAGGTCTGTTTCAGCACAGGGGCCTGCATTTGAAGTGATAAGATATGTTTTTGGACAACCTCTCAGATTTCTGACACTTTTTATTTTTTTGAACGCATCAAACCTCAGTTTTCCTGTATCCATACCCTGTTCTCTCAGCGTGAAAAAGTTAAAAAAATAAATTCCGTCAGCGCCTGAATTCAGATAAGCATATGCAAATCCATACAGGAGAAGTTCATTGTATGGCATGTATCTTACAGGCAACCCGGGTCTTCTGTCAGCGGAAACATCTGCACCTGCATAAAGAGCCACATCATCACCAACAATTGCTCTGAAGCGGTCGACAGGCATTTCCCAACCAGTGTTCAAAAATTCAGAAAAGGTTATTCCATCCACAATATTTTTTTCTGCAAGAACCTTGAGATCAAAACCAAGTTCGTATGCTGCTGCAGGCATTGATGCAACACGAATGTAAAGATCAATCTTCTTTCTCTCTGTAATCGTTTTTACCTGTTTGAGAAATT
>CAZHJN010000060.1:0-8279 GCA_964532995.1 uncultured bacterium | reverse complement strand
AAAATGTGGGCGGTGCAGGACTTGGCGCCCTCGTCTCCCACTGCGACTCGGGTCGGCCCTCCGCGCAGGTCCTCACTTGTTCGGACCTATACGCCTTCGCTCCATTCAAGTCCTGAGGGCAAAAAAAATGTGGGCGGTGCAGGACTTGGCGCCCTCGTCTCCCACTGCGACTCGGGTCGGCCCTCCGCGCAGGTCCTCACTTGTTCGGACCTATACGCCTTCGCTCCATTCAAGTCCTGAGGGCAAAAAAAATGTGGGCGGTGCAGGACTTGAACCTGCGGCCTTTACGATGTCAACGTAACGCTCTGGCCACCTGAGCTAACCGCCCTATTTGATATTATACCAAAAATTTGAAAAACAATAAAATCTATGAGAAAATTTTTTTCTGAACCATAACATAAGAACAGGAAATCCCATGGCAAAATTGAAATTTAATGCAGATTTTATGGGACCAGAATATATAATAGAGAAGAAAGATGTATTTATCGGAAGATCACCGGATAATGACATTACGATACCAGACTATCGTATTTTTGCAACCCTTCCACTGGTGGTTCAGAACGCAAGATACAGAACTCTCAGACATGTCTCAAGAAAACATGCAGTAATTCAAAATTTTGATGAAAAATATTACCTGATAGACATTGGCAACGATGGAAAAGGAAGCAGCCATGGAACATTTGTTAATAATGAACGGATCACACCAGGGATCAAGTGCGAACTTAAATCCGGAGATAGAATAAGATTTGCTGAGGTTGAATGTATCTTTGTTTCCGAATAACAATCCTGAAACCCATCATATATTTAACTCATCTCAATATAAAAAGGCAATCTAACAGGAGATACCATGAATTTTGAAAAATTTACAGCAAGAAGTCAACAGGTTTTATCACAGGCGCAGGCTATCGCCCAGCAGAAAAAACATCAAAACATTGAGCCGGTTCATCTTGCCCTCAGTATGCTTGAGGATGACTTCATCAGGGATCTTCTGACACAGATGCAGGCAGATATATCAAAGATGAAAGCACTGCTCGAGGATGAACTTGAAAAATTACCTGTTCTGAGTACACCCGGACAGATTTATATTTCCTGGACTCTTAACAGTATTTTGGTCCGTGCGCAGCAGGAAGCAAAAACACTTGGTGATGAATATATAAGTCTGGAACATATTCTTATGGCTCTCTGTGAAGTTGAAAGCAATGTTAAGGAAATATTTAAAAAATTCGGTGTATTCAAAGATAGAGTGATGAAATTTATTGAACAGATACGCGGTGGCGAAAAAGCCTCTGATTCCGGTGCTGAAGATAAATATCAGGCATTAAAAAAGTTTACAAAAGATCTTACAGACCTTGCAGAAAAAGGTAAAATTGACCCTGTAATCGGCAGAGACGAAGAAATAAGACGGGTTACTCAGGTACTATGCAGAAGAACCAAGAATAATCCAGTTTTGATCGGAGAACCGGGTGTTGGAAAAACTGCCATAGTCGAGGGTCTTGCGAAAAGAATAGTTACAGGAGACGTCCCGAAAAGTCTGGAAAAAAAGAGAGTTTTAATGCTGGACCTTGGAAGTCTTGTTGCAGGAACAAAGTTCAGAGGTGAGTTCGAAGAAAGGTTAAAAGGGATTTTGCGGGAAATAGAAAAAAGAGAGGGTGAAATAATTCTTTTTATTGATGAACTTCATACTCTTGTTGGAGCAGGAGCAGCAGAAGGAGCAATAGATGCTTCCAATATGCTGAAACCAGCTCTTGCAAGAGGTACTCTTCGCTGCATCGGCGCAACAACCCTTGACGAATACAGAAAATATATCGAAAAAGACAGGGCTCTTGAAAGAAGATTTCAACCCGTTTACATAAAAGAACCCAATGTTGAAGAAACAATTTCAATACTCAGAGGACTGAAAGAAAGATATGAAATTCATCATGGAGTTAAGATTACTGACAATGCTATAGTAGGAGCCGCCATATTATCTCACAGATATATTTCTGACAGATTTCTACCTGATAAGGCAATTGACCTTATTGATGAAGCCGCGAGTAGACTGAGAATGGAAATGGAAAGCAAGCCGCAAATAATTGACGAGGTTAACAGAAAAATTATGCAGCTTGAAATCGAAAGAGAGGCTTTGAAAAAGGAAAATTCTAAGGCTTCCAAAGAAAGACTGGCCGCTCTTGAAAAGGAACTTGAAGAACTAAAAAAAGAAAGAACTGAACTTGATGGACAGTGGTCAAAAGAAAAACAGCAGATTGAAAAAATAAAGGATATCAAACAGCAGATAGAAGCAGCAAAAAAGGTGATAGAAGATGCTGAAAGAAAAGGCGATCTGGGTGTGGCTGCAGAATATAAATATGGCAGACTTATTGAACTTGAAAAGAAACTTGATCTTGAAACTTCAAATTTAAAACAAACCCAGAACAAAGTTAAACTTTTGAAAGATGAAGTTGATGAAGAGGAGATAGCCACTATTGTTTCACGCTGGACAGGAATACCTGTAAGCAGAATGCTTGAGGGAGAGATAGAGAAACTGATCCACCTTGAGGAAAGACTATCAAAAAGAGTTGTTGGACAGAAAGAGGCAATCATTGCTGTCTCAAATGCTGTCAGAAGAAACAGAGCAGGGCTCTCGGATCCAAAAAGGCCCATTGGTTCTTTTATTTTTCTCGGTCCAACAGGCGTTGGTAAAACTGAACTGGCAAAAGCCCTTGCGGAATTTTTGTTCAATGATGAAAATGCGATCGTCAGAATTGATATGTCCGAATACATGGAAAAATTTTCCATAAGCCGTCTTATAGGTGCGCCTCCCGGCTATGTTGGATATGAAGAAGGTGGTCAATTAACCGAAAGGGTGAGAAGAAGACCTTATACGGTTATACTTCTTGATGAAATTGAAAAAGCACACAGTGAGGTTTTCAATCTTCTGCTTCAGGTCCTTGATGAGGGAAGACTCACTGATGGACACGGTAGAACTGTGGATTTCAGAAATACCGTCATCATAATGACCTCCAATCTCGGCAGTCAGTATTTTGAAATGCTCAAAGATGAAAATGAAATACCCAAAAAAGTCAATGAACTTTTGAAGTCAAAATTCAGACCAGAATTTTTAAACAGGGTTGACGAAATAATTCTCTTCCATAAACTTTCAAAGGAAGATTTGCAGAAGATAGTGGATATACAAATTTCTTATCTTGCGGAAAGACTTGTGGAGAAAAAAATCAGTATCACGCTCACAGATAACGCAAAAAATTGGCTTGCTGAAAATGGGTATGACCCCAACTATGGTGCAAGACCTCTGAAAAGGGTTATTCAAAGAGAAATTGAAAATCCCCTTGCTTTAAAGATTCTTGCCGGAGAATTTAAAGAAAACTCAAAGGTGAAGGTTGATGCTCAGGGCGACAGGCTGGTTTTCAGTTCTGTTGTTGAAAATACAGAATCTTAAGAATTTGTCGTAGAAAAAAATTTTTTCGGTGAAGCCTGTTTGATATAATTGTCAAGTGAGCACTGCTCGTGCTTTTTATAGAAATTTGTTCTTTTCAACAGCTCATCAAAATCAACCTGGTGTGCGTCAAAATCAGGTCCATCAACGCAGGCAAACATCACCTTTCCACCAACAGTTACCCGGCATCCGCCGCACATACCAGTTCCATCAATCATTATTGGATTCAAACTTGCGATTGTTCTGATGTTATATTTCTTTGTTATTGCAGCAACATTCTTCATCATCAGAACAGGCCCCGCACAGATAGCCAGATCAGCATTTTCTCCGGATATGAGGGCATCTTCGAGAACCTTTGTTACAAATCCCTTTGTCCCTTTGCTGCCATCATCTGTTGCAATAAGCACCTTATCACAGATCTGTTTCATTTCATTTTCAAGAATAAGAAGATTTGCTGTTCTTGCTCCCATCACGGCCCAGACAGAATTACCTTTATTTTTGAATTCCCTTGCCATCCAGAAAATAAAAGCAGAACCAACCCCACCTGTAACCAGCAGCACCCGTCCATAGTTTTCCATGTGAACCGGTCTTCCTAATGGACCAGCAACATTATGAATCCTTTCTCCCTTTTCAAGAGAACCCAGTTTTTTTGTCGTGGTTCCAACCTCCTGGAAAATGATTTCTATGCTTTCATTTTCCTTATCGGTACCTGCAATTGTCAGCGGAATCCGCTCGCTTTCCTCTGTCGGTCTCAGGATAATAAACTGTCCTGGAAGAGCCTTATTCGCAATAAAGGGATGATAAATTTTCATCCATTTAACCTCAGAAGAAAGAGACTTTTTATCAAGGATTTTATTAAAATTTTCATTTAGTATAGCCATTTATTTTTTCTCCTTATCGTGTTTTCATTTTTGCTTTTCCCATCTTAACAGATGAGTGATTTCACCAAGTGTTCCGCCTCTTGTTATTTCGGCGCGCAACCTGTTTTCTTTTTCAAGAACATCCATTGCTCTGTTTGCTATTTCCACAGCCTTTCGCCGGGGAACACATACAACACCATCTTCATCACCTACTATCCAGTCGCCGGGATATATCTTTATCGGACCGATCTGAATTGGAACATTTATTTCACCAAGACCCTTTGGTTCACCTGCCTGAGGACAGCACAATGTTGCGTATGCTGGAAACTTCAATCGCCTGATTTCCTCAATATCTCTGATAGCCCCATAAACCACAACACCCGATAACTTTTTCATTACTGCGCTTTCAGTCGCAAGTTCACCCCATACAGCGGGTGGTAAACCACAGGCATTAATCACAACAACATCTCCCTGTTTTGCAATATCAACCGCTTCAACAGGTTTAGCCCAATCCCCTGGATATGTCCTTACAGTGATGGCTGTTCCAAAAAACTTTTTTTCTGCGCCAAAAGAGTTTATATCAGGTATCCATCCGCCCCTGTGCATCGCATCAGAAAGATTTGCTGTTGAAACCTTTGAGAAAACCTGTTCAATATCTCTTTCTGTGTATCTTTTAAAAAGTTCTGACCTGATACTGGTTTTTGTGTCCAGCGCCTTTCTTATCAATCTAACTGCTTCCTCAGCGTTTTCTGATTTTGTAACGGCTCCGCCCACTATTAGTATATCTGCTCCTGCTTTTACAGCATCACAAACATTTTCCGAATTTATCCCTCCTGCAATTGCAATCGGGATATCGGTGATGCTTGAAATTTGTTTCAAAAAATCAAAGGATATATTTCCTGTCATCTGCTGGTCAATTGGAATATGCACACCTATAAAATCAGGTTCAAGTTTCAGCACAGTTTTAACTCTTTCAATATTACAGGCTTCCTCCATAAAGTCAACCATGATTTTTGCTCCATAATTTCTTGATGCATCTATTGCTTCTCTTATTGTGCTGTCTGATGCATTTGCCATCACAACAACTGTATCAGCGCCTGCTTTTGCTGCAATCTCAACCTCTGTACGGCCCGCATCCAGAACCTTCATATCAGCAATAATATTGTTTCCAGGAAACCTTTTTTTCAGAATTCTCACAGCGTCCAGCCCGCATGATTTTATAAGTGGAGTGCCTGCCTCAATCCAGTCAGCACCACCTTTAACCGCCTCCTCAGCAACCCTGAGAGCGCGGTCAGTATCCACAAAATCAAGAGCAACTTGAATAACAGGTTTCATTTTTTGACTTTTTCCTTTTTTGAGTTATGATATATTTTGAGTTATGATATATTATATCATTTTTCTGTTTTTTCCAGAGGCTAAAAGGAGATAATATGCCTTCAGTTAGAGTAACGAAAACAGGTAATGAGATTTTTGCCGAAGCAATGAGGCAGATAAACCCCGACGTTGTTGCAGCCTATCCAATTACGCCCGCCACAGAAATTGTGCAGATTTTTTCCCAGTTTGTGGCGGATGGGCTTGTTAAAACCGAATATATCGCTGTTGAAAGCGAACACAGCGCAATAAGCGCCTGCATCGGTGCTTCTGCAGCAGGAGCAAGAACAATGACAGGAACATCATCTCAGGGACTTGCGCTGATGTGGGAAATGCTTTATATTGCAGCTGGTTTAAGACTTCCAATTGTTATGGCTGTCGTTAACAGGGCTCTTTCTTCACCCATCAATATTCACTGTGACTACTCGGATACAATGGGCGCAAGAGACAGTGGCTGGATACAGATTTACTCAGAAAATGTGCAGGAAGCATACGATAATCTTATTCAGGCAATAAGAATTGCCGAACATCCGCAGGTAAGACTTCCTGTTATGGTAACAACAGATGGTTTTATTCTCAGTCATTGTCTCGAGGTTGCTGAAATTCTTGATGATGATGAAGTTCAAAAATTCATAGGTGGTGTTCCAAAAAGACGGACAGTCCTCGATTTTGACAAACCGGTCACAATAGGCGCCCTTGACCTTCAGGATTACTATTTTGAACACAGAAGGCAGATTGCTGAGGCAATGAAGAACTGTGGAAAGTTCATTGACAGCATTTCAGAAGAATATGCTGCCATTACCGGAAGAAAGTACGATTTTTTTGAAAAGTATTATCTTGACGATGCAGAATATGCAATTGTTTTAATAGGATCAACAGCAGGAACCGCAAAAGAAGTTGTTGACAGATATCGGGCAAAAGGGAAAAAAGTTGGGCTTTTGAAAATAAGGGTATTCAGGCCATTTGATTATATCAGAATAAGAAAGGCAATTGAAAATATAAAAGTAATCGGAGTAATGGACAGAGCAGATTGCCTGAATTCATTCTGCGGTCCTCTGTATACAGAAATATGCACATCACTTTATGAATCAAATAAAAAACCGATTCTTGCCAATTTTATTTACGGACTCGGCGGTAGAGAAGTAAAAGAAGAAGATATTGAAGCAATATTTGAAGACCTTTTCAAAATTGACAGAGAAGGAAAAACAATCACAACAAAATATATCGGTGTGAGGGAATAAACAGGAGAAACAGATGCCATCAATAAAAGAACTTGCAAAGCGCAAAGAGAAGTTTGTCAGCGGGCACAGACTCTGTCCTGGTTGCGGAGCAGGGGTTGTTGCAAAACTTGTAATGCTTGCCATCGACAAACCCGTTGTTGTTGGCTGTGCCACCGGATGTCTTGAGGTTTCATCAACAATCTTTCCATATTCAAGCTGGAACACGCCATTCATTCATTCAGCTTTTGAAAATGCAGCGGCAACATTGAGCGGAGTTGAAAAGGCATACAGGTCATTGAAAAAGCAGGGAAGAATAGATAAAGATGTAGTTTTTGTTGCCTTCGGTGGAGACGGAGGAACATATGATATCGGCCTTCAATCCCTTTCAGGTGCAGCTGAAAGAGGTCATAAAATGCTGTATGTTTGTTATAACAATCAGGCATATATGAATACTGGAATTCAGAGATCCTCTGCAACTCCAAGAGGTGCTTCAACAACCACTTCTCCTGCTGGCAAAGTCATTCCAGGAAAAATTCAATTTCCTAAGGATATCACGTCAATAATGGTAGCACACAATATACCTTATGCAGCCCAAACAATTCCGGGAAGATGGAATGATATTGTCAACAAGGTTGAAAAAGCAATCAACACCGATGGTTTCTCATTTATAAATGTCCTTTCTCCATGCAGGCTTGGCTGGCCACATAAACCGGAACTTGCAATGGAAATTACAAGGCTTGCTGTGGAAACATGTTTCTGGCCACTTTATGAAGTGGTGGAAGGAAAATACAGGCTCACCTACAAACCAAAAGAAAAAAAGCCTATTATTGAATGGCTGAAAATGCAGGCAAGATTCTCACATCTTCTTAAACCCGGCAATGAACAGATAATTGAGGAAATTCAAAAAGAAATAGACAGAAGATGGGAGAACCTTCTGAAAAAGTGCGAAATCTCATAAAGAAACAAATTCTATTTCTAAACAATCTAAATCAAAAGAAAGTTTGACTGGAAGGCTTTTGATGTGTAAAATAATTCTCTAAAAAAGGAGGGTAGAAATGCCAAGTTATGATTATGAATGCAAATGCTGCGGGCATTCCTATCGCAAATTTCAAAAAATGACAGATGAACCGGATAAAACCTGCCCACAGTGTAAAGGTGAGGTAAGAAGATTGATTGGACTGGGTGGCGGGGTCATATATAAAGGCTCTGGTTTTTATACAACAGATTACAGAAGTCCTGAATATTTAAGAAGGGCGAAAGAGGAATCCGGAACGAGTTCGGGTTCATCCTGCAGCTGCTGTTCGTCAAAAAGCTGCTCAACATGCAGCAAATAGATAAAAATCCGGCGTAGCTCAATGGTGGAGCAAGCGGCTGTTAACCGCAAGGTTGTAGGTTCGA
>CAZHJN010000059.1:0-8416 GCA_964532995.1 uncultured bacterium | reverse complement strand
GTACAAGCAAGGTTTCCCCCTTTCATCTATTTTTTCATTTCCCCCTTTGTAAAAGGGGGATTAAGGGGGATTTAAAGAAGGAATTTATTTAAATATTCTTCCTGTTTCCTGATACCAGAAAACAAAATCAAGGTCTGCCACAGGTATTCCGATTTTTTTTGAGAATTCCTGCAATTTTCTTTCAATCTCAATGTATTTCTTTTTACTCATTGAATTCGGAATTTTATTTATAATCCCGAGGTTCGCCATTTTCCTCAGAATATGCCTGTCAAGTATGGCAAGGTTTTCTGATAAACCTATATTTCTTAAAAAATGCGTTGCCTCCTTCATTCCAAGTCCTTTGATATTTTTTACAAGCCAATCCCTTTTTCGTTTTGCATCGGTTTTGGTCTTCAAAATTTTGACCACAGAATCAATATTTTTTCTTGCCTCAATCAATCTTTTTGCTTTTGTTCTGTTGAATCTGACTTTTTTCAGCAGGGGTACCAGTTTTTCAAACTGACAATCGTTTTTCATCACCCCCTCAATATTTTTGACACACTCCCAGCATGATTCTGCTTTTGATTGCGGTGTTAAAAGGCAGAAAAATAGTTCTCTGCGTATTTTTCTTTTGTCCATCTGACTGGAAATTTTTGAAAATTGACCGATTTTTTTGTTGATCAGAACTTTTATATCATTATACGTTTTGATAATGCTTTTAATTTCGTTATTGGCTGTTTTCATATTGTTCTTGGTGTTGTATACATCGCAATGAGATTTTCAACAGGAATATCCGGCAAAAAGTTTTGCGATGGGCAGACAAATATCCTTCTGCCACCAAATAGTTCTATCATCTTTCTTACCTGACTTCTGATTTCTTCTGGTTTGCCATAGGGAAGAAGCCGCTGGGTGTCTATTCCTCCATGGAAACAGATTTTGTTTTTGTATCTGGCGGCAAGGACTTCTATATCCATTCCTTTTGCTGAAACCTGAACAGGATCTATTATATCAACGCCTATCTCTATAAAGTCATCTATCAATTCAGCCACAGCACCGCAGGAGTGAAACTGGACAAGATACCCATAACTTTTTATATGAGAGATTATTTTTATAAATGCCGGTTTATAAAATCTCACAAACATTTCCCGACTTATATAAAGCCCTGTTTGGGTTCCAAAGTCATCTTCCAGCGATACAATATCCACTGCATCTTTTACTTCCCTGTACATTTTATCTATTACGGCGATTGCATACTCAATACCTTCATCGACATAGCCCTGTATTAAATCAGGTCTTGTTGCATGATGCATCAGTGAAGTTTCATAACCAAAACTACTATTTACGCCAAGAAAGATTGAGCCGGGTCCATATGTCATTATTGCATAATCAGAGAATTTTTCTTTTGCTTCTATGAGGGGAGTATTGTCGATAAGGTCATCAAGGGATGGAATATCCCGGCAGATTTTTTTAACCTCTTCGCAGGTTTCAACATTTTTCAAAAATTCCTTTTCCCTGCTGAATCTAACTTTTCCAGGACCTGCTGTTGCACGGATGATATCTGTGTCAAGATACTGGATCAACTCAAATTCATTCTTAAGACCCAGTTTTTTAAGGTATTTTTCAGTTGCTTCAGAAGTACCATAGTAATCGGCTGGAACCCTGTCGGGCTTTTTCCCTTTTATCGCTGCAATGACTCTTTCCCTGGGTGTCATGATATTCCTTTTGCCTCATTTATTCTCCACTGAAGAACCTTGATAAATGTGGATACATCAAGCGCAGGATGAATTATTTTTTCTTTTTTTCTCAGGTAATCCAAAACTTTTTCAAATTCCTTCTCGCAGTTTTCCTCCCGCAAAAGATACGAATAAAAGGCAGGCAGCATTAAATCAAGCAATTGTAAATAATACCATAAATACTTCCAGGACCAGCCGATTGCTATTTTTTCTGTTCTCAGTTTTCTTTTTACAATGGGTCTGAATTCAGTACAGAGTTTTTTCATTATTTCAATGTTCTGAATTCCCTTTTTAATCCTTGTTTGGTCGGGTTGGGGAATGAAAACCGGATTAAAAAAAGGTTTCCAGAGATCTGACATTTTTTTCAAAAATCCTGCAACAATCTTGCTTTCTTTTTTTCCAAATGCGGTCTGAAATGTTTCATCAACAATCGCATTAAAAGATTTATTTTTATTCCATAGGGTTTGCGCCATAATATCCATAAGCAGATTTGTGGGGAAAGAATTTCTCTGATTCTGACAGGAAATGAATCCATCAAGTTTCATTTTTTTCAGGTATTTTATATCTCTGTGAAGCACTGACCCCAGTGTAAAATGATTCAGGTCATAATAACATGCCCAGATTAAATGATAGTCAAAATCAACGCCTTCCCCTTTGAACATTTCCTGCCATTTTTCAAGATAAAGCGCATTATCCGCTGAATTTTTTGGAAACTCCAGTCTGTTTTTCACATAAGGTGTGATTCCTTTTTCAACTCTGGCTTCTGCAAATGAGTGGAGGTAATCTCTTGTGATCGGAGCAAACATCAGAATGAATCTATCCTGATTCTTTATCCTTTCTTTCTCCGGTGGCCATAAAAGGTCCACATATATAAGAAAAACTATTTTTGTTTTCAATTTTTTTTCGGTCAATTTTTCATCAAGTTCATTAAGAATTTTCACATACAGGTCTGAGACCCTTTCCTTCATACAATCCGCACACTCACAATTGTTGTTTGAACCATCAGCAAGCCAGAAATGAATTGCGTCAACTTCTGGATGTCTTTCAGCATAATCAACAATGGCATCAGCAATTGCGCTTCTTACTGCGGGATTTGAATAACACAGATTTGTGTTCAGAGGAACATTTCTGAATAACTGTCTTTTTCCATCTATCATCGCAAGCCATCCTATTTTTTCAGGCGGCACTTTTTCAATCGTGTCTTTCTCAGAATCCCATCCTTCTCCTTCTATGCCAAGCACCTTGCATGTCCAGCCGTGACCGATTTTTTCAAGTCGCATTCCTCTTTTTTTAACTTCATCCTCAATCTTTTTGCAAACTTTTACTGCATCAAACTTCTCAGGCTTCATATAGGGATTGTCCTGGTGCCGGTACCATCTTTTCAGAAAATATGTTCCATTTTCAAACTGGATAAAATACCCGTTCATATAATTTTTTGCGGCCCAGTCAATAATATCAAGAATATGTTTTAATGAACAGGCTCCTTCAATGCAGATTGTTCTGTATTTGTAAGAAGGTTTTTCTTCTATGGAAATATCCTTTCTGATTTTTGAAACAATCGGAATTATTTCTCCACGTTTTCCAGATCTTATCCATCTGAAACCAAGTTCGTGGAGAAACCTGTAGACTGCAAAAAGAACACTTCTCGGATTTGAACCTGAGATCAGATAGCCATTTTGAAAGGGTTTTATCAGGATCCGGTCGTTTTCAGAAGATTCAGAACATTCAAGAATCAGTTCAATGTCGCAATCTTTTCTGACAATTTGTATGCCTGCAAGTTTGAGATACCTTTTCAGTTCCCTTCCTGCAAAAATTACAGCTGGATTTTTTGTCTTTGCGGTTATCTTAACTTTGCTGTTATTCATTTTATGCTCCTTTTTTGTTTTATCTTCAAATTCTTACAGTTCCAAAAAGGGTATGTTATATTTTACAACTTCTTTCATGCATTATAGAATTTTATTATGGTTGATGAACTTTTTCCACAGCAGAAGGAAAGCAAAGTGGTTGAGCCTCTTGCATACAGAATGAGGCCAAAAAGCTTTGATGAATTTGTGGGACAGCAGGATATTGTCGGCAGGGATAAAGCCCTCAGAAAATTGATCCTTTCTGATAATTTTTCAAGTCTCATTTTTTTCGGACCACCAGGATGCGGAAAGACTGCTCTTGCATTTTTGATAGCGGGTATTACAAAAAAAGATTTTGTCAGTTTGAATGCCATCACAGCCACAGTTTCTGATATTCGCTCCATTATTGAAAGTGCAAGATTGAAAAAATTCCAGAAGAGCCAGAGAACGATTCTTTTCATTGATGAGATCTCGCATTTCAATAAACTTCAACAGGATGCTTTAATGCCTGAAGTTGAAAATGGCACTGTGATTTTAATAGGTGCAACAACTCACAATCCTTTCTTCTCAATCAACAGGCCGCTCGTTTCAAGGTCCATCGTATTTGAATTCAAACCATTGAGCGTGGAAGACATAAAAACGGTTATTAAACGCGCTCTTTCAGACAGAGAAAGGGGGGTTGCTTTCAATGTGAAAATTGGTGAGCAGGTTATTGATTTTATTGCGAAATATGCAAAGGGAGACGCCAGGGTTGCCCTGAATTTGCTTGAGGCATCTGTTAATTCAGGGAGGATTTCAGATAACAGCATAATTGTTGATATGGAAACAATAAATCAAATAACGAATATCAGGTATATCGGATATGACAGTGAGGATGAGCATTACAACACAATCTCGGCTTTCATCAAGAGTATCAGGGGATCTGATCCTGATGCTGCCTTATACTGGCTTGCAAAGATGCTTGCCGGTGGAGAGGATCCTGCTTTTATTGCAAGAAGAATACTTATCGCTGCCAGTGAGGATATTGGAAATGCAGATCCCATGGCAATAGTTGTTGCCGCTTCTGCATTGCAGGCAGTTCAGCATGTGGGTATGCCAGAAGCAAGGATATGTCTTGCTCAGGCAACCATATATCTTGCCACAGCGCCAAAAAGCAACGCAAGTTATCTTGCCATTGAAAACGCAATGAAGATGGTTGAAAAGGAGTTTACGCAGAAGGTTCCTGACCATCTGAAAAGTACCGGATACTCTGGAGCAGAAATACTCGGACACGGCAAAAATTATCTGTATCCACATGATTTCAAAGGTCACTTTGTACCGCAGAAATACACAGAGAAAAAAGTTTCATTCTATAAGCCATCTGATTCTGGTTATGAAAAAAGAATCAGGATATTTTTGCAAAGGATTGAGGCTTTGAGGCGGCAAAAAAGAAAGGAGAATAATGAAGGGAGAAATCAGAAAAAAAATTCTTGAACAGATGAGACAGATTTCGGAAAAACAGCGTGATCAGATGAGCGACAGTATATTTCAGAATTTTTTATCACTTGAAGCGTACAAAAACTGCTGGGTTATGATGACTTATATTTCTTTTGATGGCGAGCCTGACACAATGCGGGTAATTAAAGATGCTTTGAACAAAGCAAAGACTGTTTGTGTTCCTTATGTGGACTGGAAGAAAAATTCAATGATACCTGTCCAGATATTCAGCGAGGATGATATTGATTTTTCATCAAAAATCCCGCAACCATTCAGTGATGCTTCTGTTGATGCCGGTGAAATTGACCTGATTGTTGTTCCAGGGCTCGCATTTGACATAAATTGTAACAGACTTGGAAGAGGGAAGGGTTTCTATGATAGATTTTTACCTTTTTGTAAAAATGCTGTAAAAATCGGACTTGCCTTTGATTTTCAGATTATTGATTCTGTTCCTGTTTTATCAAACGATGTAAGGCTTGATATGATCGTCACTGAAACAAAAATCCTGAAAAATAACTAAATCTGCTGTTCTGATATCTTTTTCAGTTTCAGGTATTTTCTGTATGGTTCATCCCAGTCTTTTTGATTTTCAGATTTATATTCAACAAGAGGAAATGATCTTGCGACAAGTTTTCTGAATTCCTGATGGTTTTTGATAATACCGGCTGCAATCATCTGAACCCCAAGATTTCCGATGGCTGTGGCTTCAACAGGTCCGCATAGAATTCTTTTTCCTGTTGATGAGGCTGTAAAGCCGGATAGAACCCTGTTCTGCGAGCCTCCGCCAACAATGTGAAGAGTGTCAATACAACCGGCAATGGATTCCATCCTTTCAATGTGAAATTTATATTCAAGCGCCAGGCTTTCAAGAATTGTTCTTGAAATTTCACCGATTGTTTCAGGTACCTTTTGATCTGTTATTCTGCAGAATTTTTTGATTTTTTCAACCATATTTCCAACAAATAAAAATATTGAGTTATTTACATCTATGAGTGAATTAAATGGTTTCTCCTTTGCGGCCATCTCCCCGAGTTCCACATAGGAAAAATTTTTGTTATGCTCTATTTCCCATTGTCTCCTGCATTCCTGCCATATCCACAGTCCCATTATGTTTTTTAGAAATCTGATTTTTCCATTGTAGCCGCCTTCATTGGTAAAGTTGTACTGCAAAACTTCATCATTTATCAATGGCTGGTCTATTTCTTTTCCGAGAAGCGACCATGTCCCTGAGGAAATATACGCCCAGTTTTTACCTTCAGCAGGAACAGCAAATACTGCTGATGCCGTATCGTGGCAGCAAACAGAATAAACAGGAATCTTTGATGTGCCTGTTTCTTCCTGAATATGTTTTGAGATTCTGCCTATCTTTTTGCCGGGTCTGACAATATCAGGAAGAAAGGATGTCGGGATATTCAATTTATTCAGAATATCCTTTGCCCAGTCACCCCTCGGTTTATATTTATTTTTTGTCGGGTTGAGCATCTGGGATGTTGATGCGATTGTAAATTCACTGACTGCTGTGCCGCAGAGCCAGTAGTTAAGAAGGTCAGGTATGAAAAGCATTTTATTGGCTGAGTTCAGTATCCAGGGTGTCTGCATCTTTGCTGCGTAAACTTGAAACAGTGTGTTGATGGGCATGAATTGGATGCCTGTTTTCTGAAATATCTCTTTTTTGCTCATTTTCTTAAAAACCTGTTCCATAATATTTTCTGTTCTTCTGTCCCTGTAATGAAATGGAAGGCTTATCAGGATGCCATCTTTATCAATAAAGGCATGGTCAACGCCCCAGGTTGTAATACCAATACCTGAAATTTTCTGTGCTGCAACATTTTTAAGGCTGATTTTTATTTCGTTGAAGATTGCGGGTGCATCCCAGAAAAGATGTTGAGCCAGCTGTATCCTGTGGCTGACAAACCGATGGATTTCTTTAATTTTCAGAATACCGTCTTCAATCCATCCAATTACTGCTCTTCCGCTTTCTGCGCCAAGATCTATTGCAAGGAAATAATTTTTTTCTTTCATGGTCCCTCCTGTGGATTGAATTATTATAAATAAGAATGAAATCAGGTCAAGAGCTGTAAACTCTGTTTACAGAGATTACATGTATTTTTGTTATTGCCCCTTTTTGTTTTAAAATTGTTGATGAAAAAGGAGAGGCGATTGATTATAGACTTTCACACGCATGCTTTTCCGGATGAGATTGCTCAAAGGGCTCTGAATGCGATTGAGCACGCAGGCGGGATCAAGCCAAATTTTGATGGTACATTGAAAGGATTACTTGATTCCATGGAGGATGCCGGAGTTTCCATAAGTGTGGTTCTTTCAATTGCAACAAAACCATCTCAGTTTGATTCAATTTTAAGATGGAGCAGTTCCATCCTTTCTGAAAAAATTATTCCTTTTCCGTCAGTTCATCCTGATGACAAACAGGCAAGAGAACACATTCTTCAGATAAAAGAAGAGGGATTTAAGGGAATTAAGATGCATCCGTATTTTCAGAATTTTTATGTTGATGAAGAAAGAATGTTTCCAATTTATGAGGTGATTACAGAAGCAGGTCTCATCCTTGTAATGCATTCCGGATATGACTTTGCATGGGAGAGGGTTGACAGAGCAGGACCGCACAGAATTTTGAAGGTAATTGAAAATTTTCCTGAACTTAAACTTGTTGCCGCTCACTCTGGTGGCTGGGAACAGTGGGACATGGTTGAAGAGTTGTTGATTGGTAAAAGGATTTTTATTGAAACAAGTTTTTCGTCATCCTTTTTGAAGGAAGAACAGTTTGAAAGATTGATTCTGAAACATAGTTCTGATATGGTACTTTTTGGCACTGATACACCATGGGCAAACCAGAAAAAAGCATTGCAGCAGTTTAATAATAGCGGAATTCCTGATAACATCAGAAGAAAGATCCTTGGTGAGAACGCCGCGAAACTTCTTGGAATACTGTAATCACTTATTTATTTGAGAAAATGCGTACGCCAATAATGAATAAGGTCAATTTCCTGTTTACTCGTTTGCATTTAACAAAAATGGAAAGTCAGAATTATTGTTCTGTTCAAATTGAAGCATGGTGAATTGAACAAACTTCCACTCTTTTCCTCACCACGATTTTTTTCCCTTATCTGATTTTTATCTTCTTTTTTTTCTCGCCTATCCATTTCTCGATTTCACCCTTGTTCTCCTTTCCCTTTTTTCCTTCCCCTTCTTTTCCCCAATTTTTTCTTCCCCCTTTCCTCCTCCTTTTTTTCCTTCCCCCTTTCCTCCTCCTTTTTTTCCTTCCCCCTTTCCTTTGTCCTCCATCTTTCCCCTTTCGTAGAGGGGGATTGAGGGGGATTTTTTTCTTTTTTCCCTCTTTGAAAAAGGGGGAACAAGGGGGATTTT
>CAZHJN010000058.1:0-9238 GCA_964532995.1 uncultured bacterium | reverse complement strand
TGTTTTTATTATACAATATCATCGGACCAGATCTTATTGAAGGTCGTATAAAGATGCGTCAGATGAAAGATCTCCAAGAGTTTTATCATTGTCGCTGACATTATACTTTGTTCCGATAGATTCCACATGTCCATCGCAGAAAAGCACATTTGCCCTACCATTGTGTCTGAAATGAACATTTGGTCCGAAATAGTAAATATCGCCGGGGGCTCTCAGGTAATTATTAGCTATTGTTTCAGAAGTCCATGATGACCATATTGCGCTGTCTGCAAGAAGTACTGTTTGAGACGGGTTCTGAATTCTGCTTAATTTTGCTGGAGAATCTGCCTGTCCATTCCAAACAGAATAACCTCCTCCAATATATGTTGCATTATAAGCATAACCTGTAAATGGTTTATCATAAGAGACCAGTTTGAACCTTGTAGGGCATTGAAAAACCTGCTTGTTGTTCAGATAATTTCCAATTATACCAAATCTCCAGTTTGTCCAGTCATCTGTTGCAAAGTCCCAGTCGGTTTCACCTGTAAATGAGTAATAATATGCCGGTGGGAAAAATTCATCATTATCCTGGACATACATTGCGAAAGTGAGGTAAATCTGTTTCAGATTCCCAATGCATACTGATGACCTTGCTTTTTCTCTGGCAAGCGACAAAGCCGGCAGAAGCATCGCAGCCAGTATCGCAATTATCGCGATAACTACAAGCAATTCGATTAAAGTAAAACCTTTTTTCCTTGAACACTTCATTTCTCCTCCTTTGTTTTATGCGGGCAAAAAAAAACCCGCCTGACGGCGGGCTGCACCCTTATTTCTTGACCCATTATCGCACACCTGTCGTCCGCAGGATTGCGTTTATCCGTCTCGCAGGCAGGTCTTCTGACTTCCACCTGTATGGTCAGCCTTCCCATCCCCATGCGGACAGTGGCACATCAGACCATACCTGCCCGTTTTTTTAAACGGGCGTGGTTACAGCGCCGGGAGCGTGTCTGATTTTCACAGACTTCCCTATTAAGCCTCATTTTGGCGCCTGCGAAATTTATGATGTATTTTAAGATAAAATTTTTTTCTGTCAAGTGATTAAAACAGAATGATTCCTGCGTATCCAACAACCTGTTCAAAATCTCCTGAGACCTTACCACTATTGGTATATTCCACAAGCATACCTTTATTTGAACCAAGAGTTTTTGCTGATGTGATTGCTGAAACAATAGGAGCAAATCCGCATATACTTATATCGTGTTCTGAGACGGTGTCAAGAAATCCATCTGCATCAAGATTAACAATTTTTTCTATAGCTAACCTATCTTTTTTTTCAGCTGATTCTGCGGGTTCATAATGGGTAAAGTCTGAACTTGCTATGACCAGGACATTTTTTTTAATTTGGTCAATTGTTAATGCAATCGTATAACCTATTTCATACCAGGGATTTGCATCATGCATACCTGAAATCAACACCGGCACTATTGTTATGACTGGATTTATAAATTGTAAAAATGGAATCTGTACCTCTATGGAATGCTCCTGTTTATGTGCTATTGAATCAGCATGAAGATATCTGCTTTTTTCAAGTAATTTTTCTTTTATTTCCTTATCTATTTCAACTTTTCCCAGAGGAGTTTCCCATTCATCGCTGTCATCTATCGCATATGGTTCTCCATATCCATGATGATTTGGACCGATTATAATCGCCACATCAGGTGGAATGATTTTGCTGTAGACCTTTCCTGCTGTTTTTCCGGAATATACATAACCTGCGTGCGGACAGATAATTGCTTTAGGTGAAAGTTTTTTTTCTTCATGCTCAATATATCTTTTTAAATCTTCCCGCAGAATTTTTTCTTCACCCGGGTAAAAATATCCACTTACAACAGGTTTCCTTATTTTTTCCATTCTAATAACTCAATTCTATTGAAAGACTTCTTAAAAAATCTCTTGCTTTGATAATATCTGTTTCAGGATTTTCCCCAACCTCTCTTTCAATTGTAAAAAAACCGGAATAACCAATTTCCTTCATTGCTTTAAGATATTCCACAAAATTTACATTTCCTTCTCCAAGAGGTAGTTCTTTCCAGCGTTTTTTTCCATTTTCATCTGGAAGTTTAATCCCGTCTTTTGCATGCGTATGCACTATGTAATCTTTTAATTCATATACACCTTTTACCGGATCGTCTCCTGCCACCATCACAAGATTTGCAGGGTCATAGTTAACCCTGATCCCCGGATTATTCAGTTTTGTAAGCAATTTTTTAAGGGTTGCTGCTGGTTCAGGTCCTGTTTCAGTTGCAAGAACAATTCCTTTATCAGCTGCATAGTTGCCAACTTCTGGAAGAGATTCCAGTAAAAGTTTCCATTCAGTTGAATTTGAGTTTTCAGGTACAAATCCAATATGGGTTGTAACAACTTTTACACCAAGATCTAAAGCAAGGTCAATCACCTCTTTTGTCCTTTTTACTCGCCAATCAAGGGTTTTTGAATCCGTAAAACCGTGTCCTCCAAAATCACCTACCAGTGCCGATATTTCAATATCAAGATCAGATACGAATTTTTTAAAATCTTCCCTCGCGGTTCCTGACATATTTGCCGGGTCTAAATCTCCACGTGTTGCATATGGTTGAATACCATCAAGGTCCAATTCCTTTGCTTTTTTTATTGCCTGTTTAATTGGAATCCTGAAACAATCCGGAATGACTCCGATCTTCATTTTTCCTCCTTTGCTTGAGTTTGGTCCTCATCAAAAAAAATCTCTATTGCTGCCTCAGGACATATTATTGCACATTTTTTGCAACCCCTGCAATTGTCCTGGCATACCTCAACGAAATGGTAACCGAACTTATTAAAAAGTTTTGAACTCCTTAATATTTTTTGTGAACAAACATCAATACAGAGACCACAGCCTTTACATCTATTTTTGGAAATTTTTATACTAAACCTTTTCCCCACGAAAATTTCTCCTTGAGTGTTCTCCAGAAATCCCATTCAGCAGGTACCAACAATTTGAATGATTCTTTTCCTGGTTTGATTTCGAGCAATTCGTTTTCTTTTATATCTATTTTCTCCTGTCCATCAAGAATAATATCGCAATCTCTTGATGGTTTCAACATTATTTTTTCACCTTCATAAACACAATTTCTCCATGCAGCGCTGAATGGTGCAAACGCAACAATTATCATTCCTTTGTCTTCCGGAAAAACTATTGGACCACCTGCTGAGAAAGAATGGGCTGTAGAACCTGTTGGTGTGCTGATAATTATTCCATCCGCCCTGAAATAGAATATGGTTGCTCCCAGCGTCAGTTCAAATTCAACCATTCTTATGTCCTTCCTGAAAATTAACATTTCATTTAATGCTTTTCCCACAGACCTTTTTCCTTCTTTGTTTGAGATACTGCCTTCCAGATACATCCTCGGTGAAATTCTGAGATTTCCTGAGATAGCATTTTTGATGATTTCTTCCCTGTTTTTACAGTCCACTGTCAGAAAACCAAACCTACCAAAGTTCAAGCCAAGCAAAGGTATTCTCATTGAATGCAGCATTCTGAATCCCTTTAAAACAGTTCCATCCCCGCCAAGAGAAATAAGAATTTCTGTTTCTTTGCCAAAAGGTACGCATTTTGCTCCGCTGGCAAGAATGATTCTCTCAAAATCCATTTTTATTTCTTTCATACCGGCAATTTTAGGATTTGTGATTATGGATATATTAGTCATTTTTGCAAATTCGTTTGAGATTCTCAATTAAGCCTTTTTCATCAAGATTAAAATCTTTCAAAAGCTCATCTCGCGATCCAATTTTAATATATGTTTCTGGCAATCCAAGCCTGAATACTCTAATGTTTGTAAACCTGTCATTACAAAGTTCGAGAATACTTGTTCCAAATCCCCCTGAAATTATCGCTTCTTCACACGTAATGATTTTATTGTATTTCGAGAGCATCTTTTCAACTTTGTTTTCCAGTGGTTTAACCTGACTGACAGGTACAAAATCCACATCTATCCCATTTTCGTTCAGATCCATACAAGCTTTTTTCACCGTTGAAGCTATTGAGCCTGTTGCCAGACACAAAATTTTAGCATTTTTCCTGATTTCCTGCACATCATCTTCCAGTTTTTCTCTTGGATATCTTATTGCTGCAGGACTCTTGAATTCAAGCGATAATTCAAGTATATCATGCAAATTTTTTAGAGAATAAGGACAAAAAATTGTGATACCCGGGATTGTTCGTAAAAAAGATATGTCGTAAATACCCTGATGAGTTGGACCGTCTCCAGAGACAATACCTGCTCTATCAATAAGTATTACCACCGGTAAATTCTGCAGACAAATATCATGAAAAATCTGATCGTAAGTTCTCTGTAAAAATGTGCTGTATATGCCGACAAAAGTTTTTTTCCCTGACCTTGCCATACCTGCTGCAAAGATAAGGCTGTGGCTTTCTGCTATTCCAACATCAAAGAACCTGTGAGGAAATTTTTTAGCAAAACCATCAAAGCCAAGTCCGTGTTCCATAGCGGCTGTAATAACGCAAAAATCATATTTATCACCTGCTTCTTCGAGAAAACTTCCAACAAAACTTCCTGTTGATGGCTTCTGATTTAATTGTTTTCCAGTTTCAATATCAAATGGACCGATACTGTGAAATTTTTCAGGATTCTGTTCCGCATAAATATATCCTTTTCCCTTTCGTGTTATTGTATGCAGGATAACAGGTCCATTATATGAATTAATATTCTTGAGCACATCCAGAAGTTGTGTTATATCATGTCCATCAATTGGACCGAAATATTTAATGCCGAGTTTTTCAAAAAAAACACCTGGAATTACAAGGTATCTGGTTTTTTGTTCAATGTTTTGACTGACCTTAACAATCTGTTCTCCTATTCCTGGAATTTTTTCTATAATTTCCTTTAATTCCTCTTTCGATTTTATCAGAACAGGCATTGTTATCAATTTTGTTAAATAATACGAGAGAGCACCACGTGTTTTTGAAATGGAAAAATTATTATCATTGAGTATGACCAGAATTTTCTTTCCAGAGGTTCCAAGATTATTCAACCCTTCGAACGTAACACCATTGGTAAGAGAACCATCACCTATAACCACGACTGTTTTAGCTTTTCCTCCCTTAAGGTCTTCTGCGGTTTGCAATCCAAGAGCGCATGATATCGCGGTGCCGGCATGTCCGGTTATAAAAATATCAGCATTGCTTTCATCTGGATCAGGAAAACCGGAAATTCCGTGGTGTTTTCTGAGTGTATTGAATTTTTCTAATCTGCCGGTGAGTAATTTATGGGCATATGCTTGATGTCCAACATCAAATATTATCCTGTCTTCGGGTATGTTCAGCAGATAGTGCAGTACCACAGTTATTTCAACCATTCCAAGGTTTGATGCAAGATGTCCACCGTTGATAGAAACGGTTTCTATAATTTTTTCTCTGATTTCACAGCAGAGTTGTTCAAGTTCTTTTTTTGAAAAATTCTTCAAAATCCCTGGGGATTGATTGACTTTTTCGAGTAAATTATTATTCATTTCTCGCGTGCAGACAGTTTCTGTTTTGCTTTCTCTATCATCATCAGGATTTCCTCTTTCGGAGAGAGTTCATGAGATCTTGCCCACCAGTAAATCGCTCGCAGATTATCATTTTTTTGATAATAGAGATATCCAAGATGTTCAAAAATTTCAGGATCTATCTCTTTTTGCTGTGCCTTTTTCAATAATTTTTCAGCCAGTTTATAATTCCCCTTTTTGTAATATGCCCAGCCGAGACTGTCAAGATACGCACCGTTATCGGGATCAAGATTTACTGCTTTTTGAATCATAATGAATGCTTCATGAATGTCTCTATCTTCCAGTAAAAGCGAATATCCAAGATAATTCAGAGCAAGATGATTCAGTGGATCAAGTTCAATCACCCGTCGCATGCATTTTTCCATTTCTTTCTTATTACCCATTTTATCATGTACGATACCAAGATTGAACCATATTGCGGGGTCTTCTTTAATCATCAGCGCTCTTTTATAATAGAACTCTGCTTCCGCGTATCTTTTGTTCTGAAAGCTTATAGAACCGAGCACCTGATTTATCATTGATGATTGAACGTTTCTTTTAACTGCTTTTATCAGGATATTTTCGACCTCTTGCCAATTACTCTGTTTGATATACAATTCTGTTAATTTTTCATAAGCCACAGGATCATCAGGAGAAAGTTCCATCGCTTTTTTATAATTGTTCAGTGCGTCTTCTGTTCTGTTGCTTTTTTCATAGATTGAACCCAGTTCGATATAACTTTTGAAAAAAGCTGGTTGCAGTTTTATTGCTTTAAGAAAGGCATCTTCCGCTTCATTTAATCTTTCCAAATTTTTTAGAAGAAGTCCTGAATTATAGTGAAGAAGAAAATTCGAAGGAAATGTATCAATAAGAATTCTGTAAGATACTAAAGACTTTTCGTATTGACCGGTTGATGCATAAAGATCGCACAGGACCATCCTGTAAGATGGAAATTCCTTTATTTTAAGTCCCTTTTCAATGAATGATACCGCTTTATCGTAGGACTTTTTATAATAATAAACCAGTCCAAGATTCAGATAGTTCTCTGCTTCTTTCTCATCAAGCGATATGGCTTTCAGAAACATTTTTTCCGCTTCTGCATATTTTTTTTGTCTTAAAAGGGTTCTTCCTGTTTTGCCATACAGATAACTGTTTCTGGAATTTGCTTCAAGCGATTTTCTGTAATTTAAAAGAGCATTTTCCAGATCTCCATCAACCTCATAGAGGAGCCCCTGAATATAAAACTTTTTTGCCATATCATCGGTCGTAACCGCATCACCTCTCGTTTTCACCGGGATAGAACTGCATCCGACGAGAAAGAGGGAGAATGCCAGGAGATAAAATTTTATCATTTATCTTTTTCTCTTTTTATGTCTCAGGGCGCGCAATCTCTTTTTTCTTTTATGCGTTTTAATCTTTTTTCTTTTTCTTTTTTTTCCGCATGGCATGTGATATCTCCTGTCAATAAACGAGTTTATTTATGTTATATTCAACAATTCCTGATGCACCGAGTTTTTTTAATTCCGGGATTATTTCTTTCGCTTCCTTTCTGTCAATAATTGTTTCAAGTGCGTACCAACCCTTAGCAGAAAGTGGAGAAATGGTGGGTTTTTTTATTGCTGGTAATTTCTTTAAAATTTCCGGTATATCTTTTTCCTGAGCATTCATTTTTAATCCAACTTTCTTGCTTGCATTCAGAGCTCCTTCAAGGAGCAATGCAATTTTTTGCATCTTTTCTTTTTTCCATGAATCATTCCATGCTTTCCTGTTTACAAAAAAACGTGGTGTGGATTCCATAATAACATCGATTATTTTTAACCCATGCGATGCAATTGTGGTTCCTGTTTCCGTGATTTCAACTATAGCATCGACAAGGTTGCAACTTGCTTTTATTTCTGTAGCTCCCCAGGAAAACTCCACATTACATGTGACTTTGTATTTTTTAAGATAATCTTTTGTAAGGTTTACAAGTTCTGTGGCAATGATTTTGCCTTCAAGGTCTTTAACTGAAGTGATTTTTGATTTTTCGGGAACCGCAAGCACAATTTTCACAGGTTTCAATCCATGTTTTGCATAGCACAGTTCACATATTTCCATAACTTTTGCTCTGTTTTCCAGTATCCAGTCTTTTCCCGAGATACCTGCATCAAAAACACCCAATTCCACATATCTCGGTATTTCCTGCGCTCTTATCAAAACTGCTTCTATTTCTGGATCATCAAATGACAGATAATAACTTCTGCTTATTGTTGATATTTCAAAACCCGCATTCACAAATAAATTTATGGTTGATTCCTGCAGACTTCCTTTTGGTATGGCAAGTTTTAACTTGTTTTTCATGATTTTTCCTGATTCAATGTGTTATAGAAACCTATTTTTCTGTACTTTTCATATCTTTTTTCTATCAGGATGCCTGGTTCAATTGTGGATAGTTCAATGATGCTTTTTTCAAGGTAATCTCCCAGCATCTTGATCATTTCTCCCGGCTGAGAATGAGCACCACCAGGAGGTTCATTTATTATATCATCTATTAATCCGAGTTTTAGTAGCTCGGGCGCAGTGAGTCTCAATGATTCGGATGCCTCCCTGATAGCTTTTTGGTCTTTCCACAATATTGAAGCACATCCTTCCGGAGAAATTACTGAGTATATTGCAAATTCGAGCATCACAATTTTATCTCCAACCCCAATTCCAAGGGCTCCACCACTACCACCCTCCCCTATTATCACAACTATTATTGGTGTCTGAATTTCGCTCATCTGATAAATATTATTTGCTATCGCCAGAGCCTGATTTCTTTCTTCTGCTTCTATATGAGGATGTGCACCTGGAGTATCAACAAGTGTTATTACAGGAAAGGAAAATTTCTCAGCAAGTTTCATTATTCTGAGAGCTTTTCTATAACCTTCCGGGTGTGCCATGCCAAAATTTCTTCTAATATTTTCATCTGTATCTTTTCCCTTTTGATGCCCAATGACTGCAACTGACCTGCCCCTGAATTTGCCAATTCCTGCAATGATTGCGGAATCATCACCACAAATACGGTCACCATGCAACTCAAAGAAATTTTCAATCAAACCTTCTATATAATCACCTGTGTGTGGTTTGTATGGATGTCTTGCTATCTGAACTTTTTGCCACGCTGTCAGATTGGAGTAAATTTCTTTTGTTTTTTCTCTGAAAAGTTGCTGAAGCTGAGTTATCTGGAGTTGATTATCCACATTTCTTTTTTTTCTTAATTCCTGGAGGTCAAGTATTTGTTTTTCAATTTCTTCAAGAGGCTTTTCAAAATCAAGATATTTTTTTTCTGTTGTGCTCATTATATTATTCCTGGAACTTTGAACATGTTATCAGCCTTTTCCGGGGCGTTTTTGAGGACTTCCTCTGAACGAAGGGATTGTTTTCTTTTGTCTTTTCTGCAAATATTATGAAGAGGTAAAACATGTTTTGCTGGTTCGATATTTTGTGTGTTCAGCTGGTTGAGCTGTGAAACATAACCAATTATGCTTTCCAGATCAGAAACAAATCTGTTCTTTTCCTCTTCGCTTAACCTTATTCTTGCAAGTTTCGCGATATAATCTATTGTGTTTTTGTCGATTATAGACATTTTCCTCCCTTTAAATATATTATAAATGTAAAAAGGTCACAGGTCAATGAAAAATTTAATAATCGCAATGTTTATGGTATCATTTTA
>CAZHJN010000057.1:0-9649 GCA_964532995.1 uncultured bacterium | reverse complement strand
AAGCGGTGGTGGAGGCGGCTGTTTTATTGCAACAGCAGCATTTGGCTCGCCCCTGGCAAGAGAAATAGAAATATTGAGACAGTTCAGAGACAGAATTCTCTTAAAATACAGACCTGGAAGGAATTTTGTTTCCTGGTATTACAGACACAGTCCTGTTATTGCGCATTTCATAAGCAGGCATCTCTTATTGAAATTTGCTGTCAGAATTATGCTTTATCCTTTGATTGCGCTTGTATGGGTTTTATTGCATAATGGTTTGCTCTGCCTGATTATCGCAATGACTGCTGTTGCGATACCGCTTTTTATGAAAAAAAGGAAAACCGGATCATACCATTGACAGGTATCGGTTTTTCCTGATAAAGATAAAGAAAAAATGGGGCTTATGATATTCAGGCAGCTTTTATTATGCTGTGCGTGCGCAATGTTATCTTTTATGGCTGTTTTTTCATATCCAGAGGAGAAAAAACCCTCACAGAATCTTGCCCTGATACTCCAGAAACAAATTTTTTTCGGTTCAACTGAGATTAAAAATGATTTAAAAAAAAATCCTGACTTTGTTTCTCAGATTCCATCTCCACAGCCACTGGACAGAGTCTACTCGCTTGCAGGCACATTTTCTTACCTTGATGAACCTGAAAAAAACACAGCGGTTTTAACAGAAATCAGTTCAAAAAAAATTATTTTTCTGAAAAAGGACGATATTGTCAGTGGAAACAGGGTTCTTGCAATAGATGAAAAGGGAGTGCTTTTTGAATCAGGTTTCGGTGAGAGATTTCTTTTCACGCAATCCGGAATAAAATACAGCCAGGTTTCTGTTCAAAGGTCTTATTTCAAAATAAATATAAAAAACGCAATGGACTGGTTGAAAAAACAGCCGGAATTTCTCGGTTCCATAAAATTTGTTCAATCTGATGGTGTGGGTTTTGTTGTGAATGAACTTGAACAGGGAAGTATTTTTGAAAAAGCGGGTCTTAATAATCAGGACAGAGTTTTTCAGATCAATGATGTTTTTTTGAAAAAACCCCAGGATGCAATGTCTGCCTTAAATGAAATTTTCAAAGGTGGTAAGAAAATGGCAGTTGTCAAATTGACAAGGTTTAATAAGCAGATTGAACTTGTTTACATACTTGAATGAAAAGAATAATTTTGATTTCTCTGTGCTTATTGGTTGCTGCCGGTTGCGGCAAAAAGCAGTCAGTTCAGAAGCCGCAGGAACCAGATGTTGAAACACAACCACCCATTTCAGTAAAACCTGCTGCTCCGAAACAGGAAAAGTCAGTTCCGCTTTATCCTGTAAAAAGTGAAACAAAGGTTAAAACGCCTGAATGGGTTGAAAAAATCATTTCCATACACAATCAGAACTATGACTCCTGGCGTGAGAAATCGTCATCAGATACATCAACAGTTTTGATTGCATCACTTACTTCTTCCAGCATCGTTTCTTCATCATCGTCTTCTGCTTCAGCAACAATTCCGGCTGGTCCTTCCTCGTCCACAGCAGTTTCCAGACCATATACTCCCCCTTCAATTTTGAAAACACCGGAAACTTCAACAGCAGGTTCTTCAAGGGTATCAGTTCCTTCATCCGGCCGAGCAGTACCACCTGTTACACCACCTGCACCTGATTCAGGTGACACAACACCAAAGCCTGATCAGCCGCCAGAACAACCATCTCAATCTTCCGGCGTCAGTGTTGTAAGAACAATTCAGAATACTTCAGAAGGTTCTTATATAAGATTAACTGTCAGTGTGACAGACACAAGGATCAATGGTATTATTGTGAGTGAAAATATCCCTGATGGATATACAGTTGTCAGTTCAACACCTGCAATCTCAAAGAGAACAGGCAATACTATCAAATGGCTTTTTTATGGTACAAGTCTGACAGACCAGACCATTAGCTATCAACTTACTGGTTCTGGAAAGGCAACAGTTTCAGGTTCTTTCAGTTCAACTCTTGGAAGTGGAACAACAACAGGAGATTCGCAACTCGGACAATGAAATAATGATAGGGTTTTTATCTTGACAACCGCAATTCGCCAGGTTATCATTATTATAACGGAGATGCATATGAAAAGGGCTTTCTTAATCAGTATCCTTGCAATACTTGCGCTTTCTTTTTCAGCATCTGATTTATCAGCCTTTTTAAGACGTCTGGATAATCCTGCTATCAGGAAATTGCCGGAAAAATATACAGGCGGTGATATCATAGTTGTCACTCTTGATATAAGCCCGTCTCTGCCACATGGAGCAAAAATTGTTGAAAAGGTTCCTGATGGCTGGGACCTTGTTGCAGCAAATCCACCTCTTGCAAAACAACCTTTCAGGAATATGTATGTCTGGGAAATTCCTGAAAAGGGAGAAACATTTAGAACGATTAGATACGCTGTAGGAATTCCAAAAGGGAATAAATCAAGAAAGGAATTTACCGGTTATATAGACATTTCAAAAAGTTTGCGTCTAACAGTTAGCGGAGACAGACACATATGGGGAGAATAAAATTATCCGTGCCGGTCTCATCAGTAATACTAATTTCAATATTTTTGTTCGGTTGCTCTCCCGTACAGAAAAAACAGGTTTCAGAAAAAGCACCGCTAAAACAGGAAACGCAGAAGGTTATGATTACAACAGGTACAAGAATTCTTCCGCAAAGTTGCAGACCAGGAGAAATAATTACAGTTAAAATTGATGTTATACCTGCAAACCAGATAAGTGGAGTTGTTGTTGCAGAAAAAATTCCTGAAGGATGGAAAATTGTATCTTCAAACCCTCAGGTCGCCAGAATAGAAAATAACAATGTTCACAAATGGCTCCAATGGGGAACTCAGGTTGCGCCATTCACAATAACATATCAGATTAAGGTTCCTGAAAAAGAAAAAGGCGAGTATCTTTTTGAAGGCACAGTTACAACATACAGAGAAGGAGAACTTGTCATTTCAGGGAACAACAGAATAACAGTAAAATGAAATCTACCTGGAAATTTTTAAACGTATTCAAACAGGTGCAAAAAATCAAAATGGAGGCAAACATGAGATTATCATTTAAGTTTTTCACACTGGCCGCAGCATTCTTTGTAATATGCTGCCATGCAAAAGCAGAAAGACCTGCTGCTCCAACCAATTTCCAGCATATTTCAAACACCACAAGTTCAATCACCTGGGTATGGACTGACAATTCAGATAATGAACAGGGTTTCAGGTGCTATGAATGGTACTGGGATTCGGTTCACAATGAATACGTACTGTCTAATAATCCTGTTTGGTCGGTAAATGCTAATATCACATCATATACTGAGTCTGGACTGGCGCCGAATACTCAATACAGAAGGGTTATTGTTGCCTGGAATACTGAGGGTAGTGCCAGCTCAAATTACGCTGCTGTCTATACTTCAATTGAACCCCCTGCAGGGCTTATTTTTGGCCCCAAAGGATTTGATTTCTTGAGCAAGAATGCCAGGTTAACGCTCAAACTGGCTTTACCTTTGCCATCAAATCTTACAGGGTTGCCCGGCAGTGCAGCTAATGGTTTCAATTACAATAATTCCGCATTTTATATTGAAGGACTGACAACTGAAAAAAATATAGCCAGCACAATTTTCCCTGACTATGGTTCTTGTGATCCGGCAACACCAACTGATGATGGATGGTGGAAATATAACAGCGACTATGACCCGCTTCCATCCATGACCGGCTCGAATGTTGGAGTGATACGCTGGGAGCACTACCTGAAAAATGGGGCCGTTGTGCAGAGTGGAACTCAATGGTCGTGCGCCCACAAGTGGGATTACTGGTGCGTTGAGGGTCTTGAGCCAAATACCCCCTACAGGTTCAGGGCAAAGTCAAGAAATGGAGATGCTGATGAAACAGCATGGTGCGCCACGACAGATGAAATCTGGACACTACCCTATGATCCACAGATAGACCGGGATAAGGATACAAATACCTGCTATAATATGGGCACAACTTTTACATTTACAAGCACTATACCATTTGACATTGGCTATACTGACCATTATCACTTCAGGTGGACGACAAACCCATACGATATTCCCAGCGAAAGCGACACAAAGTGGAGTGCCGGAAATTGGGTTATTCCCGAGAATAGGGGTGGTGACTGGTATCTGGTTGCGATTTCCCACAACAGGATGAACGAAACAAGCGGAGACTACAATTACAAAGGCGAGTTTTCACAACACTTCCTATCCATCGGTCCTTTCAAGGTTGGTTATGATGTTCATGGCAAGGTAACAATAAGCGGAGGTACAGGTTCCTATACAGATGTTGTTGTCCATTGTGGTGGGAACACAACCAACTGCGATTCGCTTGGGAAATTTGAGTTTCTTCATTTGCCTCCAGGAACCTATGATATCTATCCGGAATTACCCGGCTACAGGATTGCTTATCCTGTGGAGAACGCGGGACATATCTCAGTTAAGATTCCTGACGAGAATGATGCACCAAAATATATAAAGAAAAATGTTGATTTTACACTTGCTTACAAAAATACCTACACTATTGCAGGAAAAGTGACACTTGCTGGTGGACCTGGCGGCGTACCCTCTGATGTTACCCGGATTCAGATCGGGTGCGGAAGCTATACGCCTGTTAATCCGGATTCAAAAGGTAATTTTTATGTTCCGGGTGTTTTTGCCGGAACCTATAAACTGCGCGCAATCCTGCCAGAAGGTGATCTTGATTATTCAGATTATGTTTGCACATTCCCTCCAACAGTAGAGTACACAGTCAGTGTGGGTCCTGATGCAACAGGGAAGGATTTTGTTTTTACCTGGGATGAAACAGGCGAAATCACAGCAAAAATTTTAGGTAAAGTCAATCTTATCGGCGGAACAGGAGATCCCACAAAAGCAGTTGTTTACTGCAAAAATCTTACAACAAGCATTGAGGGAACAGCAAATCCAGATTCAGCAGGGAAATACTCTTTCAGTGCAATGCCAAAAGGCAACAAATACCAGTTATGGGTGAAAATGGATGGTTACAGAACAATAAATCCTGCAGATGGAAATATTCTTGTTGATAACCTTGACGCTGATACAACTGTTGTTCCTTTTGATCTTGTTCCTATCAACTATTATAAGATAAGCGGAAGGGTTGATATCTCAGAAGGAATAATAAGGGCTCCTGACACAAAAGTTCACTGCGATTGCACCTCTGACACAAGCATCTCATTTGAGTTGCATCCTGACAATGATGGAACATATCTTTTTGATAAGGTTCCGGAAAATCAAACATACAGAATCTGGCTTGAGATTCCGCAGGGGTATAAAATAACAAATCCTCTATCAGGAAGGTACGATGGAATTTCTGTTGGTCCTGATTCCACAGGCAACAATTTTCTTGTTGAACCTGTTTCAAAATACTCTCTTTCAGGCAAAATTACTGTTGCCGGTGGTACATGCAGGCCAAATGAGGTCCTTGTTGTTTGCAGTTACTACAATTCTGTGAAAGAAGAATATGTAACAATTACAACAATACCTGATGTTAGCGGCAACTATAAATTTACAAACCTTGTTCCTGCAAAATATTCTGTATCAGCTCAGCTGAAAGGTTATGTCACTGTATATCCAGGCAGCGGCAGTCATCCTGTAACCATAACAAACAAAGACATAACAGGAAAGGATTTTTATCTGATAACCTACTCAATCAGAGGCAGAATCATCTTTATGGGAAAATCGATTGAGCCTGTTACAAATGTCACGCTCATCTGTTCGGCGGTGAGCAAAAATCCTGATGTCCCAAGTGTTTACATGGTTATTCATCCGGACTCAAATGGAAACTACCAATTTTATAATCTGCTGCCATCTTCAAAACTTGCAGACCCCAACACAGGTATACCGGTTCCTTACAGGATAGAAGCGAAACTTGAGGGCCACAGCATCATTTCTCCTTCTTCCGGATATTACGATGTTATTATCTCAAATAAGGATGAGCAGAAGGACTTTTATATTTCAGCGTATACAATCTCAGGAAAAATTACTCTTTATCAGGGCACAGCGGATTTAACAAAAGCAGTTGTTTCTGCGATAAGATTAAAGCCGGATGGCACAGAAGATGAAACAATTATTGTTAAGCCGAATAATGACGGTACATACCTTATTTCAGGCATTAAAACAGGTTACAACTACAGGGTGAGAACTGTCCTTCCTGGTTTCTACAGCCTCAGGCCGAACGAGAAAACAGGTTCATGGCCTGTTGTACGCGTTCCACCATCATCAACAGATGTCAACTTCCTTCTGATGCCGAAGACTGACCCGGTGCAATTTGTCTGTTCAATCTCAGGTAAAGTAACCATTATTTCAAACGATGTGACTCCTGACAGGGTTCTTGTCCACTGCGGCAAAATGACGACATACCCTGATTCTTATGGAAACTACATTTTCCAGAACTTAAGCCCTGGAACCTATGATGTCTGGGTGGAGAGACTGGGCTATCACACAACCATACCCGCAGCAGCCGGAGGTCATTACTACATTGTTCTTGATGAGACAAACCAGAATGAAACAGGAAAAGATTTCACTCTTGTCATTGATCCGGTTCCAGTTTACAAAATCAGTGGCACCATCACGCTTATTGGAGGTTCGGCTTCTGTAACATCCGCTGTTGTTCACTGCGGAAACCTAACAACAAATCCAAATGCTTCAGGACAGTACAGTTTTGCAAATCTGCCAGCAGGTAGCTACGAACTCTGGGTTGAACTGCCAAAATATAAAACAACAAATCCAGGTGGCTCTGGAAAGCAGACAATAAAACTCTATGACAGGGATGTTTCGGGTGTTGATTTTGTGATGCAGGCAATTCCAACCTATTCAATAAAAGGAACAGTGACCATTGATAGTGGCGATGTCACACAGGTGAAAATTGTATGCAGTTCTGGAGCGATTGTAAACCCTGATGCGTTTGGAAGATACGCAATCACAGAACTTCTTGCAGGGAACTATCAGGTCTATGCTGAAATGCCGGGTTATATTGTGACAGATCCCAAGAACAACCTTTACAGTGTCAGGCTTGGTCCTGATGCGCAGAACTGTGATTTTGTCCTTACAAAAACCTACACAATCTCAGGAACAGTGAGCCTTAATGGAGGAACAGGCAATAGAAGTTCCGTTGTTATTAAATGCGGCAATCTTACAACAAATCCGGGTCCAACAGGTTATTATGAATTCACCAATCTTTTCCCTGGCACATATGAGATTTATGCAACTCTTGATGGTTACACTGTTATAAATCCTGCATCAGGAAAGCACACTGTAACAGTTGGTCCTGACGCTTCCCTGAAGGATTTCACTCTTATGGCAACCACCCTTCTTTCTGTTTCAGGGAAGGTAACAATTCTGAATGGAACAGGAAACGTGACTGATGTTGTTATTTCTGCAGCAGGGCTTTCAACAAATCCTGATTCAAACGGCAATTTCACACTTTCAGGGCTTTCTCCAGGAACCTATCAGCTTTCAGCAACGCTGGAGGATTATACAACTGTTGCGCCTTCCGGAGGTTCTTACAGGATTACCCTTACAAGGTCAAACCTTGCAAACTGCAATTTCAGTCTTGCGACATACTCAATCTCAGGAAATGTAAAGGTACTCGGCGGAGCAGACCCGAGCAGTGTTGTGATAACCTGCACAGACGGAACAACCACAAGTACTGCAAGCCCTGATGCAAATGGCAATTACATCTTTCCCCAGCTTCCAGCAGGGACATATAAATTAAGTGCTTCTCTGCCTTATTTTTCAACACGGATACCCGGTGGTGATGGAACCTATACAGTGAAGATTGGACCCTCAGCAACAGGCAAAAACTTTACCCTTGTTGCATATTCCATTTCAGGAAAGGTCAGTTTCTATCAGACAACAGGCGATTTGAGTTCTGTTTCAATCAGATGCACAGGTCCTGGAATTGACATAACAACAAACCCTGATGCCAGTGGTTTCTATAAGATAAGTCCGCTTCCAGCAGGTAATTATGAGATTGTTGCCAGTCTGCCAGGTTATACGGTTGTTTCTCCAAACGGAGGTAAATACACCCTTACATTGAGAAATGATGTCTCTGACAAAAACTTTGTCATAACAGCCTTCTACATCTCAGGAAAGGTTTCCCTTATGAACAGCCCCAGCACGCCTGACAAGGTGACAATCACACTGACAGGACCAATCGGCACGATAAACACAAATCCTGACCACAATGGTTTCTATAAATTTTCAATCCTTCCTGCTGGTAGTTACACTGTCTCTGCCAGTTTGACCAACCACACAGTTGTCTCTCCATCAGGCGGTGCCCACAATGTCACAATACCACAGAATGCAACAGGAAAAGATTTCGCGATTGTTGCATATTCAATATCCGGTACTGTGAGGGTGAATGATATTGCGGGTCCTGCGGGAACAATCATCTACTGCCAGGGACCTGCTGGCACCCTTCAGTACACGGTGGGTGCAGACGGCAAATTTCAGTTCTATCCATTGCCAGCGGGTGATTATGAGGTTTGGGCTGAAAAATCAGGATTCAGAATAACATACCCTGCTGAAGGAAAATATCAGTTCAGGCTTGGTTCTTTTGCAACCAAAAACTTTGTATTGCAGAAGATGTGATCAGAAAATAATGGATCTCTGGAAAGGAAGATCAAAAATTGGTTTTACCCTGATTGAACTTCTTGTTGTTATTGCCATCATAAGCATTCTTGCAGCAATGCTTCTTCCTGTTCTTGCAAAGGCGAGAGCAAAGGCGCATCAGGCGGTCTGTTTGAGCAATCTGAAACAACTCGGTCTTTGTTTTTCTCTGTATGCTCAGGACTGGGATGGTTTTTTTCCAAAGGATGCGACAATGTCAAATGTCTGGTTCACACAGATTGCGCTTTATGTTCCAAAAACAAGGACAGGTTTTGTTGCCTACAGCAGCATGTATGATCCCGCTGAGGATAACTGGATTGCAGGAATTTTAAGATGTCCTGCTGAACCAAAAAGTTCTGCTTACTGGAATGTTGACTGGAGTGGAATGGAACCAGCGGTAAATAAGGTTGCTGTCTGGTATGGAATCAACGGTTATCTTTGCGGAACAAGCCCTGACCCTGATTTGAGATACTGGCCCAAACTTTCAAGAATAAGAACACCTGATAAAACATTTTTACTTTGCGATATGAAACCGGGTCCAGAACTTGATAACTCTGATTATTACGCAAGAATAAACTTCAATCATCCTGAGATGGGAATTGCTTACAGACACTCAGGCACAGCAGGTTTTCTTTTCTGCGATGGACATGTTGAAACAAGAACAAAAAACCAGGTGCCTGTATGGTTTCCAGGAACAACAGACCCATTCTGGTTCAGCGGTCAAAATCAATAGATACTTCGCCCATTTCTGAAAATTTCACCTTCGTTGTCAGATAACGAATCTGTTTCACATACTTGACTGAACTTCAATAAAGCTTATAATATGTTCATGACATCTGAAACAATGTCATACTATATGGATTTTAGCAGCAAATCTGGAAAAGCTCGCAGAGAAATAGATATAAACCCCTTTCTGCCTTTTATAATCCTCAAAACCCTATCCGATACCATTCAGACAGGAGTTTTTCTGTGCGCGGTTTGTTAAAAGGAATAAGTGAGGAAATCTTAGCTGAGTTTCCTGATGGAATT
>CAZHJN010000056.1:0-11162 GCA_964532995.1 uncultured bacterium | reverse complement strand
CTTTTATTATTAGTTTAAGGGGTGGACGGATGAGGGAGGAATTCCGGAAAGAAGATATCCCGACCATGGTTGCAGGAAAGCGTTTCAGGTTTGATATTATTGCTTTATTCAGGTTGATGCTTATCCTTTTACGTAACAAACCTGACATTCTTCATACATTTATGTTCACATCAAACACATGGGGCAGGCTCGCAGGAATACTTGCAGGAATACCTGTGATCATAGCATCTGAAAGAAGTACTGATTTATGGAAAAAAAACTATCATTTCTTTCTTGATAGAATACTTGGTTTTTTTACAGATAAAATTGTGTGCAACTCAACGAGTGTAAGAAATCGTTATGAAAAGAAACTTGCCGCATTTTCAAAGAAATTTGTTGTAATTAAAAATGGGATAGAGATGGAAAGGTTTGATGTTTCTAAGATCACCCGTAAAGAAAAAAAGGACAAAATTGTTTTAACAGCCAGCAGATTGTCACCAGAGAAAGGCATTGAATTTTTGATTGAAGCAGCAAGAATAATTCTGGGGAAAATTGCTGATGTTAAATTCCTTATTGCTGGAGAGGGGCCACTGAAGGATAAACTTGAAAAACTTGCAGATAATTACGGTATAAAGGATAGTGTTTTTTTTCTTGGTTATCAGGAAAACATACAGGATTTTATTGGAATTTCAGATATGGTGGTTCTACCATCTTTATGGGAGGGGATGCCGAATTTCGTTCTTGAGGCGATGGCGATGAAAAAACCGGTCGTTGCCACCGATACAGATGGAACAAGGGAACTGATAACAGATTGTGAGACGGGTTTTCTTGTTCCACCCGGCAAAAGCTCTGAACTTGCAGAGAAAATCATGATGCTTCTTTGTGACGAAGAACTTGCAAGAAAAACAGCCGAAAAGGCTTATATGTTTGTCAGAGAAAATTTTGATGTTTCAATGATGGTTTCTTCCTACGAATCACTCTATCAGGATTTGATGAGAAGGAGAGGATGAATGTGTGGAATATGTGGGATTGTGAAGAAGAGCGGAGATGTTTCTGAAACAGTAATTAAAAAGATGGCATCAACAATGATTCACCGTGGTCCTGAAGAAGAAGGATATAAATTTTTTGGTAATGCGGGATTCGGACACAGAAGGTTGAAAATCATTGATCTTACAACAGGAACGCAGCCCATTTCAAATGAAAAAAATACTGTATTTTTAATCTGTAATGGTGAAATATATAATTTCAAAAATTTGAGAAAAAAGCTTGAACAGAAAGGACATATTTTCAGGACAAAATCAGACAGTGAAGTAATTTTGCATCTGTATGAACAATACGGCACGGAATGCTTGAAATTTTTAAGAGGTATGTATGCTTTTGCAATTTGGGATAATGAGAAGAAAACTCTTTTTCTTGCAAGGGATAGACTTGGTAAAAAACCTCTTGTCTATTCAATTATAAACAATGATATCTATTTTGCTTCTGAAATTAAAGCACTTCTTGAAGTAAATGAGATTTCAAGGGAGATAGATGTTTTTGCGATTGACCTTTTTCTGACCTATCAGGCAATTCCATCTCCATGGACGATATTTGAAAAAATAAAGAAGCTTCAACCAGGTCATTTTCTTTTATGGTCTGAAGGAAAAATAAAAATAGAAAAATACTGGGAGCTGAATTTTCAGAAAAAATTAAAACTTAAGGATGAATCAGAGTATATGGATGCGATGTGGGAAAAACTTGTCGAGTCCACAAAGATAAGAATGATTGCAGATGTGCCGCTTGGAGCATTTTTAAGTGGCGGTGTAGATAGTTCAACCGTTGTTGGAATAATGAGTGAAAATTCGTCCCAGCCTGTAAAGACATTTTCAATCGGATTTGAAGAAAGCGATTTTAACGAACTGGACTATGCGAGAATTGTTGCTTCCAGATTCAAAACCCAGCACAGTGAATTTATAGTGAGACCGGATATTATTGAGATATTACCAAAACTTGTCTGGTATTATAATGAACCATTTGCTGATTCTTCAATGGTTCCAACATATTATGTGGCGAGAGAAACAAAAAAATATGTCACAGTTGCATTAAATGGTGATGGCGGTGATGAGAATTTTGCCGGTTATACAAGATACTGGCAGACAAAGTTACTTGAAGATATTTATCTGATTTACAAAAAAGTTCCACTGTGCAGAAAAAAGATACTTGATTTTCTGGTAAAGCAATATGACAGGTACCCTTCAAAAACATTTTTCAGAATCTGGAAATGGTTGGAAGATGCGGATAAATACGGTTTTGATCATGCATACGGAAGGAGACTTATCTCTTTTTACAGTGATTTCAAAAAGAACATTTATTCTGAAGAAATGAAAAAGAAAATTACTGATTTTGATTCTATGGAACCTGTAAGAAATATATGGGATTGTTCCGGTGAAATTGATTTGATTGAAAAAATGATTTCAACAGATTTTCACCTTTATCTTCCGGATGTTTTACTGGTAAAAATGGATATTGCATCAATGGCAAATTCTCTTGAGACCAGGAGTCCTTTTCTTGATCAGGAGTTTGTTGAACTTATTGCTTCTTTTCCTTCAAATCTTAAAATGAGAAATTTCAGGTCAAAGTATATTCTCAAAAAGAAACTTAAAAATTTCCTGCCGGAAGAAATTGTAAAAAGGAGAAAACAGGGATTTGCTTTACCTGTAGGAGCATGGTTCAGAAAAGATTTAAGACAATATATTACTGATATTCTTTTGAGTGAATGCTCACTCAAAAGGGGATATTTCAGAAAAGAACAGATAATCAGGATTGTGAACGAACACATATCAGGAGTTGCGGATCATACAGGCAGGTTGTGGGTTCTTTTGATGCTGGAATTATGGCACAGAATTTACATTGACAAAAAATTTGTTTGTTGAAAATTTGCATTAAAAAATTTTTGTGTTATATTTTTTATAAATGGAGGAAAATAAAAAAGCAGTGATATGCGAGATTAAAAGACGGCGGAAAGAAATTCTTTCAGGTAAAGTATTTTCAGGTTTTCTCTCTTTTTCCATCCCATTTAATAAAAAAAATCTGTCACCCGATTTTTGTTTATCCAGGACAGGGATTGGGAAAAGATAACAGGAAATTTTTAGGTATCAATTTATTGTTGTCGGTATCCGGAACATTTCCGGAAATTGTTCTCCATCAGTCCTATTCATCGGTTCCATCCACTTTTCTAAGTATGGGAAAACATTTTGGTTCTATTGTTTTAACCTTTAAGGAGGTGATTTAAATGGCATGTGCAAAGAAGGCAGCTAAGAAGAAAACAGCCAAGAAAACAACAAAGAAAGCAGCAAAGAAAAAGAAAAAGTAGCTTGGTTTAAGCGCCCGGTTTATTGCAGTATTCCGGGCGCTGCTCCTTTTATAATCATCCTTATTATTTATACAGAAAACAGGGAGTTTCAGATGGAAAGCAGGATGAATCAGCTGAAAGAAGAATTTAATAAAATAATGAGAGTTCTTGAAACAACAGAACCTGTGGACAAAAATTTTTATATTCCATCGCAGGAGTTTCTGGAAAGGCAACAAAGAGTGTACAGGGGAATTAAAGAAAAAAACATAGATGTCGGAATTGTTTTTTCAGATCAGCATTATAACGGGGATGTTCCTTATCTTGGAGGAAACACAAACATCACAATTGAACAGGTTGCTGGAGTCATTGGTAAAACAGGTTTTCATATAATAGCCGGCCTTGAAGGAGGATATGTTTCAGAACAACTCGCAAAGAGAGCTTCTGCAAGGGTGCACAAAGTTGAAATGCTTAAACTTGCAGACGAAGAGTATCCAATAAATGCAGAAAAACTTGAAAATGTAATTAAAGAAGCTGCTGGTGGGCAGGTAAAAAGGATTGGGCTTCTTACTCCGAGAGAGGTTATACCTTACAGGTTTGTTAAATATCTTCAAGATATCTATGGCGCTGATAATGTCATTGATGTCCAGGAGATCTATTACAGAATCAAATACGAAAAGTCTGATAATGAAATGCGACTCATACACGATGCCTGTCGGATTGCTGACGCAATGATGAGAGGCATGCTTGCTGTTTTAAAACCGGGTATGCTTGAAACTCAGGTTGCAGCATGGGGTTATTTTATTGCGAAGGAACTCGGTGCTGAGGAGATGGGATGGGATATTATAGTCGGAGCAAATGAAGCTAACAGAACTTTAATAGGAAAAGCGCTGAATCGCGAGATAAAAAGGGGAGATTATGTTCATCTTGGAGTGGCTCCGAAAAGAGATGGGCTTAATAGTTGTATTCGTCGTTCTGTTATAGCTGTTGAGGATCCTTCGGTTGTTACTGATGAACAGAGATACTGGTTCAATCTTGTTGAAGAGGCTTACAGAATTGGTTTTGAGAAATACTGCGAAGTTGCTGAAAAAAATCTACCCGCTTATCTTCAGGAAAAAGCACTTGTGGATTATTTTGCTTCAAAATCAGAAGAGGTTTCTAAAAGAATCGGGAAAAAGATAAAACTTGAGATGTTGAAGCCCTATACAGGCACACACAATGCCGGGTATACAGAGTGTCAGGAGTTTTATGGTGCTATCACTCTTTCAAGCATGGAGCCGCTTGGTCGTCAGATTGTTACAATGCTTGATGTCGCTCTCAGGGGTGTGGGTGATATGTGGGATGATGTTATTATTCCAGGGTTTGATTATATTGTGATTGAAAATACTCTTGGAAAATTTGGGAAAAGGGTTGAGGTTTTTAACAGGCTGCCTGTAAATGTACAGTCACTGGTTGGAAATCCTGAAAAGCCAGAATCAATTTAGTCTCTTTTTTTTCTCGTTTTTATTTGCATACATCATCTTATCTGCGATGGAAATGAGATTGTCAATCGTCAGTTTCTGACCCGGAGTGTAAATCGCGAATCCAGCACTTGCAACAAGTTTATAATCTTTGCTGATCCTGAGATTTTCTGCATCAAAACCATCCTGCAATCTTTTCAGAATTGTATCAGTATCAACAGTAGAATCCTGTACCACAAGAATGATAAATTCATCTCCACCAACCCTTCCAATAATATCCGACTGCCGGAAGGTTGTTTTAAGAATTTCTGCTGTTCTGATGAGCGCAATATCACCTTCCTGATGACCAAATTTGTCGTTTATGCTTTTGAAATCGTCAAGGTCCACGAAAAAAAGAGCCATATGCTGACCTATTCTTTCTGCAATTTTTATCTGCTGTTCTGCCAGGAGAAAGAACCCTCTTCTATTGTATAATTGTGTGAGTGAATCAGTCACTGTGAGCTGTTCAAGAATCTTTTCCGCATATTCCTTTTTTAATGTTATCCGGGCTATGATCCATGAAACAACAATGAAAAACAATATTAAAACCAGATCATAAAGAAGAAATTCTTTGAGTCTTGTGGTTGATTGAATTGTGCAGAGATTTCTCGGCACAAATGAAATAATCTTCCAGAGATGGTCAAAACTTCTAATATTTCCAGAAACCACATTATCAAATTCAGAAGCACTCTGCTGACTGATCTTTTCTGCCCGTGCAACCGGATAGAAAGTTGTAAATGTGAAAAGTCCAGATTCATTCAGGATTTGACCGGTTTGGTCCTTTGAAATTTTTCCCCATGCATCAGAAAAGATGTTTCCAAATCTTCTATCGCTCTTTGAATCGTAGAGGAAGCCAAATTCATCTTCAGGTTTTGGCCCTTTTATCCAGTAACCGTCTTCATCCACGATAAAATATCTTGCGTACCTTACACTCCTATCATCTTCTTTTTGTTCAAAGGTTGTTCTGAAGATGTCAAAAATGGGTTTACAATTGTAATTGACAAGCAGAATTGCCTTTTTCTTTTTATTGCGATCAATAACAGGAATGCCGAAAATAAGTACAGGGACTCCTTCGTCAATTTGAAAATCAGATACATATACATGTCCTCGACCTGCTGCCAGAGAATTTCTGAAATCAATGTTATTTTTGATGTTTTGATTGGATGGTGTAATTATAAATTCATTTGCTTCTTCTTTTATCTCAATCAATATATTCCCATCTTTATCAACTAAAGTAATTTTCTGGAAATACCTCTTACTTTTCAAAAATGAGGATACAGCATCAAGAAATTCTCCTGTGTTTTTGTAGTTATAATTGCTGGCAAGCTCACTGAGAAAAATGACTTCAGAAATTGCGGAATCAAATCCCCTGATGATAAGTTTGGATATGGTGGAAATATTCTTTATTTCCTGGTTTTCTATTATTGAAATCTCATTTCTGGCGCTTGAAACAAATAAAACAGTTGTGAGCCCTGTAAGTAACAACACTATCGAAAGAGAAACCTTTTTATAAGATCAGATGTTTTTATTCCTTCTTCTTCAGGTCTTGAAAATCTTATTTTTTTCATTTTTTCCACCGTAATTAGTATACCACTGTAATTATTTTTTGAAAAAATTGAGTGTGTATGTCATTTTGACGCATTTTGCCTGATATGGTACAAATAGAAACAAAATAAAGGAGTATCAGATGAGAAAAGATAATAAAGAAATGCCTGGAATCATCAGCACAGAACAGGAACTTGAAGAGATTCTTTCAAGGCCATATCCGGGAACTGTTGATACATGCAGAACTCTGAATGGGGATATTATGATTCTTGGGGTAGCCGGAAAGATGGGTCCTTCTCTTGCAGTTCAGATAAAGCGTGGTTGCCGGATGGCAAATAAAAACAACAAGATAATAGGAGTCGCACGGTTTTCTGATTTGCGGATAAAAGAATATCTTGAAAAATCAGGTATTGAAACAATTTGCTGTGATCTGCTTGATAGAGATGCAGTTGATAAACTTCCTGAGGTTGAAAATGTGATTTTTATGGCTGGGATGAAGTTTGGGACACATTCCAAACCCTCTTTGACCTGGGCGATGAATTCGTATGTTCCGGCACTTGTTGCCACAAAATACAAAAATTCCAGGATTGTGGTTCTTTCTACAGGCAATGTATATTCGCTTGTACCGGTCAACTCAAAAGGATCAAAAGAAACTGATATCCCCTGTCCGATTGGAGAGTATGCTCAATCCTGCCTCGGAAGGGAAAGGGTTTTTGAATATTTTTCAGAAACTTACAGGATACCCTCCTGCATTATAAGACTTAATTATGCGGTTGAATTGAGGTACGGTGTTATTTATGATATTGGAACAAAAGTATTCAGAAACGAGCCGGTGAATATTGAAAATGGTTATGTGAATGTTATATGGCAGGGATGGGCAAACAGTGTTATTTTTCAATGTCTGAATATATGTTCTGCACCACCAGAGATTTTGAACCTTACTGGCCCGGAAATTCTTTCGGTTCGCAGGATAGCCGAAGAATTTGGGAGTATTTTTGGTAAAAAGGTTATTTTCGAGGGTAATGAATCAGAAACTGCTTATCTTTCAGATGCTTCTGAATGTTTCAGACTTTTTGGAAAACCCGATGTTGATGCTATGACGATTGTGAGATGGGTTGCTCACTGGATAAAAATTGGGGGCAGGGCTCTTAACAAACCGACACATTTTGAAGAGAGAAAAGGGAGGTATTGATGGTGGCGGCACTTTCACAGCAAATTACACAGAAAATAAACAAAGGAGTGGTAATTCCAGCTCATCCTCTTGCTCTTACAGAAAAGAGAACTCTTGATGAACGCAGGCAGGTAGCTTTAACCCGTTATTACCTTTCAGCAGGTGCGGGTGGAATTGCTTTAGGTGTTCATACAACCCAGTTTGAGATCCACGATAGGAAAATTGGGCTTTATAAACCGGTTCTTGAGCTTGGTTCCAGGACCATTTCAGAATATGAGCAGATAAAAAAAACCGAGGGACCGGTAATAAGAATCGCAGGTGTCGTCGGTAAAACAAAACAGGCTGTTGAAGAAGCGTATATTGCAAAATCACTTGGATACCATGCTGTGCTTTTGAGTTTGTCTGCATTTAAAGGTGCCACCAATAATGAAATGCTTCAGCATGTTCAGGAGGTTGCGAAGGTCATGCCGGTATTTGGTTTTTATCTTCAGATCAGTGTTGGCGGTGTATTGCTGAATTATGATTTCTGGAGAAGATTTGCTGAAATAGAAAATGTTGTTGCAATAAAAATTGCTCCTTTTAATAGATATCAGACTGTTGACGTTGTCAGAGCAATAGCAGATAGTGGAAGGGAAATTGCTCTGTATACGGGTAATGATGATAATATTGTGAACGATCTTTGTACCAGGTTTAAATTCGGCAACAGAACATTAAGAATTGTGGGTGGACTTCTTGGTCACTGGGCCTGCTGGACACTTCGTGCTGTGGAAATACTCAGAAGAATCCATTCCTTAGTTGAGAGTGATAACAGTATTCCTTCTTATATGCTATCCCTTGGAGTGGAAATAACAGATTGCAATGCAGCCATTTTTGATGCTGCAAATAATTTTGCTGGTTGTATACCCGGGATACACGAGATTTTAAGAAGACAGGGTTTTCTTAAAGGGGTGTGGACATTGAATGAGGACGAAGGTTTATCAGCAGGTCAGAAGGAGGAAATAGACAGAATCTATAGAATGTATCCACACTTAAACGATGATGAGTTTGTCTCAGAACATCTCGATGAATGGTTGAAATAACACTTTCTTTAATTCTCTGATAGGAAAAAATTATGAATGTCTCCGGTCTAACAGAATCTCAGGCGCAGAACCTTATAAAAGTTCACGGTTATAACGAAATACCGTATGCTGGACAGAGAAATATTCTCAATATCGCAAGAAGCATAATCAGAGAACCAATGTTTTTGCTTCTTGTGGCCTGTGGCGTGATTTATCTTATGCTTGGAAACAAAATTGAAGCCCAGATGCTTCTGGCATTTGTTATTGCGATTATGGGCATAACTTTTTTTCAGGAGAAAAAGAGTGAGAAGGCTCTTCAGTCATTAAGAAACCTTTCAAGTCCAAGAGCAATAGTGATAAGAGATGGAATGGAAAAAAGGATTTCTGGAAGAGATGTTGTTCCTGGCGATATCGTTGTTTTGAAAGAAGGGGATAGAGTACCTGCAGATGGATTGCTTATTTCCAGCAACAATTTATTCATAGATGAGTCTCTTATTACCGGCGAATCAGTACCTGTGAGAAAAAAGCCTGTAAATGTTCAATCAAAAGTCGCGCAGATTTCGGATGCTGAATATTCTGTTTATGCCGGTAGTCTCGTTATACGAGGTTATGGACTGATGAAAGTTGAAAAAACAGGCACAAAAACAATGATGGGGAAAATAGGAAAATCTCTTCAGAGCATAGAACAATCCAGAACACTCGTGCAGGCAGAGGTTGAAAAACTGGTGAAAATTTTTTCCATTTCCGGTCTTTTTCTGTGTATCATTGTTGCTGTTTCCTATAGTCTGCTTAATTATGGCTGGTTGAACGGAATACTTGCGGGACTTACATTCGCAATGGCGATTCTTCCTGAAGAACTTCCTGTTATCCTTACAGTTTTTTTTGCCATTGGCGCATGGCGACTAGCAAAGCATAATGTGTTAACAAGAAAAATTCCTGTTATTGAAACTCTTGGCGCTGCAACTGTTTTATGCGTTGATAAAACCGGAACTCTTACAGCAAATCGCATGGAAGTTCAGGGTCTTTATGCAAATGGTCAGATGCTTGTTATGGGTAGAGATTTAGAAAACCTCCCGGAGGCATTTCATAAGCTTGTTGAATTCGTTGTTCTGGCGAGTCTTGAAAAACCTTTTGATCCAATGGAAAAAGCCTTTCATGATTTCATTAAAAAATATCTTTCAAATACAGAACATGTCCATAATAACTGGAGTCTCATTCATGAGTATCCTCTTTCTGAAGAACTGTCAGCGATGTCAAATGTGTGGAAAGCGCCTGATAGCGATGATTATATTATTGTTGTAAAAGGAGCACCAGAAGCCATTTTTGATCTTTGTCATCTGGAACGGGATGAGTCAGATAGGCTTAAAGGCATTGTGAAAAAAATGGCTGATGAGGGCTTAAGGATAATTGGAGTTGCAACTGCAGAATTTACTAAAGATAAACAGCTTCCGCAGCAGCAGCACGATTTCAATTTTGTTTTTGCCGGTTTTGTCGGTTTATCCGATCCTTTGCGAGAAGGTGTGGCCTCCTCCATAGCAGTCTGTCAGAGCGCAGGAATAAGAGTAATAATGATTACAGGAGATTATCCTGAGACAGCAAAAAATATAGCCAGGAAAATCGGTCTGGTGCCATATGATACTGTTATCACGGGTCAGCAACTGTCTGAAGTAGACGATGAACAGTTTTTAAAAGTTATTGATAATGTTAGTGTGTTTGCCAGAATCACTCCCGAGCAAAAACTCAGGATTGTCAATGCTTTCAAGAAAAAAGGCGAAGTTGTGGCAATGACCGGAGATGGAATAAATGATGCGCCTGCTTTGAAAGCGTCGCATATCGGCATTGCAATGGGAGAAAAAGGAACAGATGTTGCAAGAGAGGCTGCGGATATTGTTCTGGTGGATGATGATTTTTTTTCGATTGTCGAAGGAATCAGAATAGGCAGGACAATTTTTGATAATCTGAAGAAAGCAATTTCCTATGTTATTTCTGTACACATACCAATCATCGGCATGTCTTTGTTTCCTGTTTTTATGGGATTGCCGCTTGTGCTCGGTCCGGTTCATATTGTTTTTCTTGAAATGATTATTGATCCTGTATGTTCCATAGTTTTTGAAGCAGAACCTCCCGAGCAGGACCTGATGATAAGACATCCAAGAAAAATTGATGAATCTGTGCTGGATAGGAAAACATTTTTTATCAGTTTTCTGCAGGGGACTGTTGTTTTTGTTGTTGTGCTTGCAATTTTTATATATGCCCTCGCCAGCGGGCATAATGAACCAAGATCCAGGGCTATTACCTATATAACATTAATCATTGCCAATATATGCCTTATATTTACAAATCGTTCAAGAACCAAATTTGCTTTTTCAAGAGGAAATTTCAACAATAAATCACTTATTCTTGTTGTGGTGGGAACCCTGATGGTCCTTGTGTGCATTAATTCCATTGAATTCTTCAGAACTCTTTTTGGTTTTGGCCCGGTTGATTTTCATGACATACTGATTTGTCTTGTGTCCGGTATAGCGAGTATTCTCTGGTTTGAAGGATTGAAATTTTTCAGGCGGAAACAGAGTCTTGCTTGA
>CAZHJN010000055.1:0-11575 GCA_964532995.1 uncultured bacterium | reverse complement strand
GTCCTCAAAAGATCTTAAAAGATTGACAATCCTTGAACCGAGAAAACCGTATCCGCCTGTGATTAATACCTTTTTTCTTTGCCAGAAATTTTTATCCATGTTTTTTATAAAACTGATGAAATTTATCAATCACATAATCAAGATGTTTTCTTTTAAGATACTGATGACATCCTATGTAAAAACCATTATCATTTATCCATTTTGCAACAGGATAGTTTTTCTGAATATTTCCAAATAGTTTAATGTAAACCGGCTGATTCAGAAGAGGCATCATATCCCGTGTTTCTATCCAGTTTTCTTCAAGAAACCTGACAAGATTTTTTTTCTTACACTTTTTCAAAACAATCGGATACATCATAAAATTATGGTCTCTATCAGGTGGTATAAAGGGCATCTGAAGAAATTTTTCTAAATCCTTTAAACCCTCAGTGAGATAGGCTGCATTTTTTCTTCTCTTTGATATTATGCTATCCTTTTTCATCAGCTGCGCAAGTCCTATTGCTGCTTCAAGTTCTGTCGCCCGAAAACTGTGTCCCAGCCTTATAAATCTGAATCTTCTTTCAACGATACGGAACAATTGTTCCTTTGTTTTGTTATCATCATCTATTGAAATATATATTGAATCCCTGCCATGATTCATAAGGCTTTTTATCATAACTGCAAGATGACCATCATTGGTTGTGCATATCCCACCAACACCTGTAACAAGAATATGAGCAATATAGGTGGAAAAACAACCGATGTCTCCAAAGGAACCAACCTTTTTCCCCCTGTAGTCAGCAAACATTGTTTCACAACTATCCTCTATAATGCGAAGATTGTATTTTTTTGCAATTTCCAGTATCGGTTCCATATCAGAAGGTAACCCGAAAAGATGTACGGGTATGATGGCGCGGGTTTTTCTTGTAATTTTCTCTTTAATTAAATCCGGATTGATATTGTATGTGTTTCTATCAACATCAACAAAAACCGGAACCAGATTATTATGAAGGACAACATTTGATGTGGCTATGAATGTCAGAGCAGGTACTATGACTTCATCTCCATCATGCCAGCCATATCTTTCTTTTAAGGCCGCTATCGCTATATGAAGCGCGCTTGTTCCACTGTTACAAAAAATTGCAAATCTGCATTGATGTTCTGATGCAAATTCTGCTTCAAACTTCTGACTGAAAGGTCCATATGATAACCTGTTAGACCTGATGACCTGATTAACAAACTTCTTTTCAAGCCTTCCAAATCGAAAATCACCAACTCCAATCGGATTATTCATATCGCAGATAACCTGCCTCAGTCTTTTTTCCACCATTTTTCTGGAAACTCCTTTTCCAAAATTTTATAGCCTTCGCCTATCGGCTCCAATCCGCAATTCTTCATATCGGCATCAACCATGATCTTAACAAGTTTTTCAAAATTTATCTTTGGATTCCAGTTCAGAATTTTCCTTGCTTTCTGGGAATTTGCTATCAGATTATCCACTTCTTTGGGCCGAAAGTAACGCGGGTCAATCTTTACATATTTATGCCAGTCAAGTCCTGCATAGGAAAAAGATTTTTCAACAAATTCCTCCACAGAATGAGATTCTCCGGTACCTATAACAAAATCATCGGCCTTTTCATGTTGCAGCATCAACCACATTGCTTCAACATATTCTGGCGCAAAACCCCAGTCTCTTTTTGCTTTGAGATTCCCGAGATAAAGAAAATCCTGCTCGCCTTTAAGTATTTTTGCGAGAGCACGGGTGATTTTTCTGCTGACGAAAGTCTCGCCTCTTCTTGGAGATTCATGATTGAAAAGAATTCCATTGCAGGCAAAAAGATTATAACCTTCCCTGTAATTTTTCACCATCCAGTAGGAATAAACCTTCGCTGCAGCGTAAGGACTGCAGGGCTTGAATGGTGTCCGCTCATCCTGAGGTGGCTGTGCATCTCCGAACATCTCACTGCTGCTTGCCTGATAGAATTTTGTCTTTATTCCACTTCTTCTTATGGCTTCAAGAATTCTGGTCGTACCAAGACCCGTAATATCTCCAGTATACTCAGGCATATCAAAACTGACCCTCACATGGCTCTGTGCACCAAGATGATAGATTTCGTCCGGTTGTATATTGTAAATGATGTTGCTCAATTGACCGCTATCACCCAGATCTCCATAATGTAAAAAAATAGTGGCTTGCGGTTGATGAAAATCAACAAAGATATGATCAATTCTTTCTGTATTGAATGTGCTTGCCCTCCTGATAATTCCGTGTACCTCATAATCTTTTGAAAGTAAAAATTCAGCAAGATAACTGCCATCCTGACCTGTTATTCCTGTTATGAGCGCTCTTTTTTTCATTTTTCTCTCCGGTCAAGCTTATTTTGCAATTGATTTAATGGTCTCAAAATTGTTCAAGAAAAATTCAATCTTGGCAATAAGTTTTTCAATACGGTCAATCTTTCTGAAAAATCCCTCATCAATCGGATTCATTTTCCTGTTTCTTACTTCTCTGACCTGTTTCATTATGGGTTTCACATACCCCAGACGTTTCTCAATCCCTGATTTTAATTTATCAAGGACAATTTCTTCTATGTTTTCATTTGCAATGTACAACGCTCTTGCATAGCCCTTTTTCCATACCTTTTTTACGGCATTCCACTGTTCAAGAATCCTGAGATTTATACTCACATTACCCTTGCTCATTTCAAGAGTACTTCCTATTTCTGTCGGAGACATGGGCCGATCAGACAGATACAGAAGCGCATAAATCTGACAGACCGCCCTGTTCAGTCCGAGACTTTCACCAAGATTCACTGCTGCCTCAATCAATTTATCCCTTGTTTCTTCCATATTTTGTTTCCTTTGTTTAATATGTTTTAAATTATTTTAACAATCTTGTCAAGTCCTTTTAAAAAAAACAGTACAATTAGGGTTTTATAAGGAGTCTCAAAAGATAACAATCTTTGATGATTCTTATTTTGTTTTTTTAGCAGGCCAGTGGGTCTCAATAATGGAGTGGATTCCACCCCTGGGGGTGAACTCGCCTTTTACTGTGATCCAGACGGGTTTTATCGCAGAGACAATATCACTGAGAATTCTGTTAACTGCATTCTCATAAAAAATCCCGAGATTCCTGTAAGCGAAAATATATTCCTTCAGAGATTTCAACTCTATTATTCTGTCCTTGGGCTGATACTGAATTGTGATTGTTCCAAAATCAGGATTGCCTGTTTTTGGACAGACTGATGTATATTCTGGGATCACAATGGTGATCGTGTAATTTTTGTGATAATTCTTAAACCAGTCAATGCCGGGAAGTCTTACATCAAGACCCGCAAGAGCAACATCTTTATACTGTTTTTTTTCTGTCATCTCTTATCAGAAAAACTGGATTTTAAAATCGTCAAATTCACCTGTTGACTGTTCCTTAACAATGTCTATATAAGTAATATTCAAACCGAGATAACTTGTTTTGATTTTATCGGTAAAGGAATTAAGAATATCTGGACCTGCTTCAGCAACTATCTCAACCCTTCCATCAACCATATTTCTAACCCAGCCTTTGACCCCAAATTTCTTCGCTATGCTTGTTACATACCATCTGAAGCCGACACCCTGAACTTTCCCGGAAATATAACAATGCCATCTTTCCATAATAGATCAAAAAAGAAGGGCCCTGCTTTAGCCCGCAGGGCCCTGTTCTGTTATCAATATTCAGGATACGGTGGTGCTGCAGGAGCTTTCTCCTTCTTTTCAGGTTTTTCAGTAATGAGTGTTTCTGTTGTAAGGAGAAGCGCAGCAACACTCACAGCATTTTCAAGAGCAGTTCTTGTAACCTTTGTCGGGTCAATGATACCTGCCTTTACAAGGTCTTCAAACTGATCTTTCTCTGCATTGAATCCAAAACTTTCTTTATCAGCTGAGTGTACCTTATCAACAACAACGGCACCATCCATACCGGAGTTTTCAGCGATCTGCCTGAGTGGTGCTTCAAGAGCCTTATAAACTATCTTACCACCGGTTTTTTCATCCTCATCATCATAATTGACTTTGTCAATTTCACTCTGGCATCTCAGAAGAGCAACTCCACCTCCGGGAATAATACCTTCCTGAACGGCTGCTCTTGTTGCACTTAAAGCATCCTCAACACGAGCCTTTCTTTCTTTCATATCAGACTCAGTCGGAGCACCAACATTAACAACAGCAACACCACCTGCCAGTTTTGCAAGTCGTTCCTGAAGTTTTTCCTTGTCATAATCAGATGTTGATTTTTCAATCTCTTTCTTAATCTGGTTGATTCTACCTTCAATATCTGATTTCTTGCCAGTACCTTCAACTATGGTTGTATTTTCCTTATCAACAATAACCCTCTTTGCGCGTCCGAGCATACTTATTTCAACGTTTTCAAGTTTCATTCCAAGCTCTTCCGCTATCACTTTACCGCCTGTTAAAATCGCAATATCCTCAAGCATTGCCTTTCTTCTGTCTCCAAAACCAGGCGCTTTAACAGCACAGCAGGCAAGTGTTCCGCGAAGTTTATTAACAACAAGAGTTGCAAGGGCTTCACCCTCAACCTCTTCAGCAATTATAAGAAGCGGTCTTCCACTCTGTGCAATCTTCTCAAGAAGAGGAAGAAGATCCTTAATTGCGGAAATCTTCTTGTCATGGATCAGCACATATGCATCTTCAAGAACTGCTTCCATTCTTTCAGAGTCAGTGACAAAATAAGGGGATAAATATCCTCTATCAAACTGCATTCCCTCAACAACCTTGAGCTCTGTTTCTGTACCTTTTGCTTCCTCAACCGTGATGACACCCTCGTTGCCAACCTTCTCCATGGCATCAGCAATAATTTTACCTATCTCGTGGTCATTGGCCGCCGCAATTGTTGCAACCTGCTGAATTTCCTGTTTATCTTTGGTCGGCTTGCTCATACTTTTAAGCTTTTCAACAACAGCCTTTGCCGCCTTTTCAATACCATGCCTGAGATGAACTGGATTGGCTCCTGCCGCCACATTTTTGAAACCTTCCCTGGCAATTGAAAGTGCAAGGAGAGTGGCAGTTGTGGTACCATCCCCAGCAATATCATTTGTCTTTGACGCAACTTCTCTCAGCAGCTGCGCGCCAAGATTTTCATATGCATCCTCAAGCTCAATCTCTTTTGCAATCGTCACACCATCATTAATCACTGTTGGAGAGCCGAATTTCTTCTCAATAACCGCGCATCTACCCTTTGGACCGAGTGTCGGTTTTAGAGCCTCAGCCACAACCTCCATACCACGAAGCATCTTTCTTCTTGCCTCTTCACTGAAAATCATCTGCTTGGCCATGTTTTTCCTCCTGTTGTTATTTTGCTACAATACCAAGAATATCTTCCTCGCGGAGAATCATATAAGTTTCGTTATCGACTGTAACTTCTGTGCCCGCGTATTTGCCATAAAGCACCACATCACCAACCTTCACTTCCATCTTTATGGGCTTGCCATCATCATCAAGTTTGCCTTTGCCAACCGCAACAACCTTTCCTTCCTGAGGTTTTTCTTTGGCTGTATCAGGAATAATGATACCCCCTTTTGTCTTCTCTTCAGGGTCCATCGGTTTTACCACGACCCTGTCTCCCAGCGGTCTTATTTTGAAATCTGCCATACCCTCCTCCTTTTGATGATAAATTGTAACAGGATTATCTTTTTCCTGAATATCTGCTTGACTCTGTCAATTTAGATGAATCTGATACGAAAAAAGTTTCAAAAGTTTTTTGACTTTTTTCAGAAGTACAATTATACTTATATTCGTTTGTTATGTCAAGATATACGAAATAAAACCAGGGGGAACAAAATGAAAAAAGTAAGAATAGGCATAGTTGGTGTTGGAGGCATGGGTCAGGGTCATGCAAATAGTATTATCAATAAGGTTAAGGAGGCAAAGCTTGTTGCAGTTTGCGATGCAGACAAAGATAGAGCGAAAGAGGTGGGCGAAAAATATAAAGTAAAATGGTTTACTGATTACAGAGAACTTATTGACAGCGGCATCGCAGATGCAATAATTGTTGCAACTCCTCATTATTTCCATCCAGAAATAAGTGTTTATGCGATGAACAAAGGCCTGCATGTTTTGAGCGAAAAGCCAATATCAGTAACAGTAAGCCAGGCTGACACCATGGTTGAAGCAGCACAGAAAACGGGTAAGGTATTCTGTGTTATGTATCAGAATAGAAACAATGGAATTTTTGTTGCTGCAAAAAAACTTATCCAGGAAGGAAAACTGGGAGAAATAAAAAGAACTCTACTTATTAATCCATGGTACAGGTCTCAGGCATACTATGATAGCGGTTCATGGCGCGCAACATGGAAAGGAGAAGGTGGTGGAGTCCTTATCAATCAGGCACCACATATGATTGATGTTTTTATCTGGCTGGCTGGATTACCCAAAAGGTTTAATGCAAAAGTGAGAACAAGACTTCATAACATTGAGGTTGAGGATGAGGCCAGTGCACTTCTTGAATATGAAAATGGCGCCTGGGGATATTACTACACAACAACCAATGAAGTCCCCCGCATTCCGTATCTTGAAATTGCTGGAGACAGAGGAAAAATAATCTACAATGGCTCTACACTGAGATTTTTTGAAACAAAAGTACCAATAAGTGAATTCACTTTTTCCAATAAAAGCATGTGGTCCTCTGTTGAAACAAAAGAAAAACCCGTGCGAATTCCAAAACGGGAAGTATCTCATGCCGTAATCATAAAGAATTTCTGCAGGGCAATAACCAGGGGCGAAGAACTTTTAGCTCCAGGGATAGAAGGACTCAATTCAGTTGAGTTCATTAACGCGATACTGCTTTCTGGCTTGAAAGGCAAACCGGTTGAAACACCGGTAAACAGAAAGGGATATGACAGATTTATCCAGGAAATGATAAGAAAGTCAAAAGATAAAAAATCAGTTCGCGTTCAGATTGAAACTGATCCAAATCTTAAAAAGTAATTAGACACTCATTATTTCAGGGATACTTTTTGCGTTTTTCCGGTTTTTGCGGAATTATAAGCCGCAATAACAAGGGTCTGATTTCTTGTACCGTCTGCTCCGGAATTAAAAACTTCCCTGTTTTCAAGAACAGAAGCAGAAAAACTTTCAATCTGTGCTCTGTAAGTGTTGTAGGGTTTTGCTTCTATCTTCTTACTCGTTGAGACAAGTTTTCTTTCCTGTTTTGCATCATATCCTTTTGGTTCTGTTTCAAGATATGCAATTGCATCACCATCAGGAGATTGACCTATTGTTCCAAAAGCAATTATGCTACCGCGACTTCCATAAATCTCAAGCACGTTCTTTGATGAATTATCCGGTATGCTGAAACAACTGTCTATAATTCCTATGGCTCCATTTTGGAATCTGGCAAGTGCAACCGCTGTATCCTCAACAGGATAACTGTGAACAAGTGTATCAGCCATACATGAAATTTCTTTTATCCTGCTGTTTAAGATAAATTCAAGCAGGTCCATACAATGGCATCCCATATCAATAAAAGAACCACCTCCACCGAGCTTCGGTATCTGTCTCCATGCTCCTTTTATTGGCGGGTACCAGCATGAAAGCTGCACTCTTGCCATCACTATTTTCCCAAGTTCTCCATTTAACACCATCTCCCGTATCCTCTGATTGATGGTGTTGAATCTCATCATAAAATCAACGCCGAGTTTCACCTTATTTTTCCTGGCAAGAGAAACCAGTTTTTTACCTTCTTCAACCTTTAATGTAATCGGTTTCTCAACCAGAACGTGTTTTTTTGCTTTCAAAACCTTATTGGCCTGTTTGTAATGCAGATGAGCCGGGATTGCGATGTAAATGCATTCAACCTCTGGATCTGCAATTAAGTCATCCTCATCAGTGTAATAACGAACATTAAAACTTTCTCCGGTTTTTTTCGCAAGTTCCTCATTTATATCACAAACCGCCACAAGTTCTGCATTATTTGCAGGAATAATACCTTCGGGTATAGTACGTCTGAATGCTATGCCGCCAGAACCAATAACTCCCCATCTCAGTTTTCTCATAAATTACCTCCGTTTTTTCTTTTTTATTTTCATGTATTCGGGTTCAAACACCTTTACAAGAATACCCTCTCCATCAAATCCGAAGGCGAAGTCTTCGTAATACCACATCTCAAACATTCCTGATTCTGAAAGATATGTTTCCTCAGGCTCACCAAAAAGCATTCTTATCAGGTTCTGGTCCATTCCGGGCAGAATTTTTCCTTCCACAATAGCCTGTCTCACTTCAGGAGACAGTTCAGAATGTTTCTTTGCAAAATCAAGCCTCATTTTCTTTTCTCTCTGAAAGCTTTCATAAGCAGAATAATGGATGCATCCACAAAACAAAATGAGCACCGAAAGAATTATTGCTGTTTTACCCATAAATTTTCCTCCCTGATATAATATATATGTCTTGCTTTTTTTACTGTTATTATATCACAGGGCATATATATGGCTGACAATGATTTTTTGCAGGCAACGAAATATTGTGATATTGATTCAAAAGAAATCAGAGATTTTGTTTATGGACTGAAGTCCATGACAACTTTTGAAATGGTATCTTTCATATTCAATTATGTGAGAGACAGTGTAAAGTACAGGTTTGATTATCCTTCAGTACCTGCATCAGTAACTCTTATTAAAAAAACCGGTACCTGTTTCAACAAGGCAAATCTTCAAATAGCGCTGCTGAGAAAAGCAGAAATCCCGGCAGGATATGGTGTTTATCTTGTAAAAAAGGAAATTCTTAAACCGGTTCTTCCTGATGATATATTTTCAATGGTTAATGATCTAACGGTTCATGTTTTTGCTAAAGTCTTCATAAACAATAAATGGACTTCACTTGATGCCACAGTGGATGAAGAATTATTCAATTGTTTTTACAGGGAATCAGGAATCTGGACACACGACATCTGGGATGGAAAAACAGATATACAGTTGAAAAAAGAAATGATTGTTGAAGATCAGGGTCTGTACTCCAGTATTGACCTTTATCTTTCGCAACCATCAAGACTCTGGAATGACAAACTGCTGGAAAGAGCAAATGCATTTATTGAAGAAAAAATAAAACAAAAAGGAAAAGAAAATGTCAGAAAGAATAATTGAAAATCTCTCGTCCTTTGATCGTGAAGAAAGAAAAGAGGCAATTGAAAAAATATCGGGACTTATCAGAACCGGTAATATTTCAAAATATGAAAAGCAGTATCCTTATGACAATATGCATCTCCATTCTTTTCATTCCTTCAATTACAGAAACTGGTCGCCTTCAAGAATTATTCTGGAAGCATACAGAACAGGGCTGAAACATATTGGAATTATTGATTTTGATACGCTTGAGGCTCTTGAAGAAACATATCATGCATCAAAAAGTTTCGGAATTCCCGCATTGTGTGGACTTGAAACACGCGTTTTTATTTCTGACCTGGCTATAAAAGTTATAAATTCTCCGGGAGAACCAGGGATTTATTACATCAATGGTCTTGCCTTCAAAGATATACCGCAGAAAGATTCCGCAGCAACCATATACAGGAAACTCCACTCAATCGCTCAGGCAAGAAACAGATCCATTGTCGAAAAACTGAATGAATTTTTGAATCCGGTAAGGATTGACTATGAAAAAGATGTTTTTCCTCTAACCCCTTCAAAAAATCCGACTGAAAGACATATCATCAGGGCATATATTGAAAAGGCAGAAAAAGTTATGGAAGGCAGTGATACTGAATTCTGGGCAGATATTATGAAGATTCCATCTGAAGAAATAAAAAAAATAAAGATTGAAAAACCCGGTGATTTTATGGAGAAAATAAGGGGAGTTCTTGTAAAAAGCGGTGGACCTGGATATATAAAACCCGAACCAACAACATTTCCAGCAATTTGCGATTTTGTAAAAATGGTGAAGGAAACTGGTGGAATTGTGATTGGAAACTGGCTTGATGGTACAAATGAAGGTGAGAAAAACCCTGAAAAGTTTTTGGAACTTATGGTTTCAAAAGGAATACAAATTATGAATATCATTCCTGAAAGAAACTGGAATATATTGAACAAGCAGGAAAAAGCTATCAAGGTTGAAAACCTCGAAAAATTCATTTCCACCTGCAAAAAAATGAATATTCCTGTCATATGTGGAACTGAAATGAATAAGTACGGACAGCCCTTTGTTGATAACTATGAAACCCCTGAATTAAAAAAGCATCTTCCCTGGTTTGAAAAAAGCGTTCAATACCTTTTCAATATAGCGTGCACTTAAGAAAAATAATTTAATTCGGAATTTTTTATATTGATTTGACAGGCAGGAAAACTTATACTAAAATAGTATTAGTTATGAAAATCATTACAAAAAATTCTGATTATGCGGTGAGGACACTTTGCAGTCTTGTGAAAGCGGAAAATTTTGTTTCAACCAGAACTATTTCAAAGGAAACAAACGTCCCTCTTCCATATCTGAGAAGAATAATTGATACTCTCACAAAGGAAAAAATTCTTGAAACAAAAGAAGGTAAAAATGGGGGTGTTAAACTTAAGAAGGACCCATCGTCAATAAAATTGTCTGATATTATAAGGTTGTTTCAGGGTGAAATTCAGGTGTCCAGGTGTGTTTTTAGAAAAGCGTTATGCCCCAACAGAAAAAATTGCTTGTTGAGAAAAAAACTTCTGGATATTGAAAAAATTCTTATAAAACAGTTTGAAAACATAACAATAAAATCTCTTGTTGAGAAAAAGGAGGCAAAATGAACGAAAAAATGTTTTGCAGGCAATGTGAACAGACAGCCATGGGAAAGGCCTGCACAAAATCCGGTGTATGCGGGAAAAGTCCTGAAGCTTCGGCATTGATGGACTCAATAATTTATACATTGCAGGGAATCGGAATTTACTCGGATAAACTTCGAGAAAAGAACAAAGTTTATCCTGACATTGACAGATTCGTTATTGAGGCGCTTTTTACCACTGTCACAAATGTGAACTTTGATCCCGAAAAATTAAAAACCACTCTAAAAAAGGCTCTTCAAAATCTGGAAAACATCAGAAAGGAATTTTTGAATATTTATCCTGAATATGATATCTCCCGGCTATCCAAACCTGCTTTGCTGGAACCGGAAAAAATCAGCGCCAATGATGCAATTAAAGCGGGCATTCTCAATGGAGCAAACGAGGACATAAGGAGTATGAAAGAAATTCTTCTTTACGGAATCAAGGGAATGGCTGCTTATGCTGACCATGCCTGGATTCTTGGAGAAAAAGATGAATCCGTTAATTCTTTTTTCCATAAAGCGCTGGCAGCACTTTCTGATAAATCCATTTCTTCTGATAACCTGATAAATCTGATACTTGAAGCAGGAAAGACAAATTTAAGATGTATGGAAATACTGGATAAAGCACATACATCAAGATTCGGACATCCTGAACCAACAAATGTTTCTCTCGGTGCAAAAAAAGGATATGCCATTGCAATTTCTGGTCATGATCTGTTTGACCTTGAACAGCTTCTGGAACAAACAAAAGACACGGGAATCAACATTTATACCCATGGCGAGATGCTTCCAGCCCATGGCTATCCGAACTTGAAAAAATAC
>CAZHJN010000054.1:0-11662 GCA_964532995.1 uncultured bacterium | reverse complement strand
GCAGAAAGCAAAAACAGAGTGGATATTGCTGTGGCTGTTGAAAACGGAGAAATTGTCAGATTAACAGCTGGAGACAGAGAAAGCCAGAGAAAAAATATTATCTATTCTGTTACAAAATAAATAACCTGAACATCTCCTGGTTCTACTGTTATTCTGAAAGATGAGCCATTATCAGTCTTTAGCGGTTTGATGTTAATGCCATAAACATATTCTTTTGCTTCTTTCACATTGAGTTTTGTATGTATCTCCAGATTAACAGTTTTTGTTCTATCCACCCTTGCAATGCCATTTTGTGTTTTGTCTATTCCCTGATTGTTGAATAAGGCGACAATCCAGCCATTGCCTGTTTTATTGAACTGATACATGATTTCCCCGCTTAATTTATTTTTTGTTTGCGTGAATAGCTGAAAAGGGACAATATCTGCTGTGAGAAGATTCATCAGGTATGGCAGGCAGGGATGCGCTCTCTGATCCATCCCTGTCAGGTGCGGAACAAGAATGGTGATTACCGAGCCTTCTCCATATTGATTTTTCAGCATCAATGGAGTGTCCTGGTCTGCGTATGCAATGGGTTTTGTTTTCCCGGAGGAACAGATTGCAACATTATATGGAACAGAAGGATACCAGGAATTTCCATCAGGAGACCATGAACTGAAACTTTTTGTCTCACCGGTAATTTTAAGACCGGTAAAAGCTGAAAGCAATGGATTTTTTTTCACTGTTTCAATATTCAAAACCAGAGTACCACCCCTTCTCAAAAAATCTTCAAGTATACCTTTCCATGTACTGTCAAAACTTACATCTCCTATTGCCCATACGACAGGATAACTCAGGATTGCCTGTGCCCTTGAGGGTCTGTCAACGAGAACATCAAAAATGTTTCCATATATGCCTGATGGCATGCTCTGAACATCAGGAGCCTGGGTTTTTCCTTCAAGAACAGGTGCAGGAAACCACGCCACATTGAAAAGTTCCCTGATTTCAATGTCATTTTTATCCTGTAAAAAAACATTCAGCATTTTGCAGGTGTAATTAACATTTTCATAACCATGACCATAACTTAAAAGAAATGCCACAGGTGTGTATGGTTCTCCTCTGTCAGGAAGTCTGTCCACAAAGGATTGAAAATCAACCGTTGTCCTTCCAAAAGGAGAGAGTTGAACAGGGTGATTTCCTGGACCCGGTTTAATCCACTGGTTTGTCAGAGACTGTTCCCAGTAAATGGCAGAGGCGCCGGAAAGATAATTCAGGTAATAGAATCTTCTGTACCAGGATATGCTCACTCCGTCAGTTATCGCATATTTACTGTGAAACCAGGATTTTGCACCTCTGGGAACCACTGGCTCCTGTGTAAAATAATTGCAGGCATCGCCCCAGTTTCCACTTGCATAATTTATCCATGCTTTTCCGTACTGCCTTGCTGCTCCTCTCACAAAAGCAATCCTCATCGGCGCATGATAATTTGTTGCGTCAAGTTCATAGCCGACAATATCCATGCCAAGATCAAAAAATTTATGAACAAGAGCGATGCTTTCGCAGGAAAGACACGGAATGCTTTTTTTATGATGCAGGACCGATACAGCTGTTTTATAGAAATTGCTCCACTGTTCTATCTGGCTTTTTCTCAGGTTTTCACCAAATTTTTCAATATGCTCCCTTCTTGTTTTTCCCAGCATCCCTTCTCCAGCAGAGACACCCACTGTTCCGATGGCCTCGCCATGAATGTATCCTAAAAACTGGTCTGAGAGGGGTCCTGTTAAAGCCTCGTATGTTGCTTTACCAGTGTTTTCATCATACCTTGGGTTTGCATAGTTTGTCAGAATATAAAAAGGAGTTTTTGTTTTCTCAAGCCATTTTCTGAGATTGCTATCCTGCGATAAATCCGGTGTTTCACCAAGATAAATTCCCGGAAGTAAATTTTTCCATGAAACAATCGGAACATCCTTTCTTCCGTTAAACTGTTTAAGAAATTCATTTTTTATGTCTCTACCACAGCCGTTTTCAAACAGAACATCATAAAGGGTCAGATTTTCAATATCCTGTTTACTCCACCAGCTTTTATCTGTTGATATGCCTGTCCACATTGAGAAATCCCTTCCGGCAACAGGAGGTCTTTTCCATATTGAACCGATGCTGATATTTTTTCCTGAACCTCTTACCTGAATATCCGAATACAGGTCAAACGATGAAAAATATGAAAATGGTGGTTTTTCACGACCAACAGGTTTCCAGGTCATATCATCGGTGATGCAGATCGCATCAACCTGCCTCCAAGCCTGAGCGGGTTTATTGATAATGAGTTTCAGTAAAGCCTGTCCATGAGGTAAATCGCCTTCAACATAATCCCAGCCAAAGGAAAAACCCCAGTAAAGCATATACTCGTCATTTTTTGGAACAATGTTTTTTATTCCGAGTTCACCTTCCAGTACTGTTTTGTTGTTTTTTTCTATCCTCACAGTGAAGGGTTCAATAGCATCTCTGTGATCAACGTATCTTACCCATATTCTGTATTTCCCTTCAGCCGGTATTTCAATTTCTCTTCTGCATTCAGCAGATGACTCATCCGCGCCAGCACCCATTGAATTCCACTCACTTTCTCCTCCCTGAGACCATTCTGCAGAAATTCCTGGACCGGCAATGGACCATGATCCTGTTGCTTTTTTTGCATGGTCGGGTCCGGGCCAGTAGGCAAAATGTCCTGAAACTCCCTGGAACCATTCCGGCTCAAGCCACAGATAAAACTGGGCTTTTTCAGCAAATAAAAAACACGCAGAAAACATCAAAAATAGGATGATAGATCTAAATTTCATGAACAGAGCCTTCTTCAGTCTTCAAGATTCAACCATTTCAATTGTTCTTCTGTCAGCTCAATGTCAATAGCTATCAGGGATGACCTCGTTTCAGATAGGGTTCTGGGACCTATGAGAGCAAAAATCGGAAACTTCTGACACAATACATAGGCAAGCGCAATGGCTGTTGTCGGTACACCCAATTTTTTTGCCAGTTCTTTTGCTCTTTCAAGGCGTTGGAAGTTGTCCGGGCTGTACCAGCACCTTACCATTTCAGGTTCATCTTTGTATTCAGGGCTGTACCTGCCTGTGAAAAAGCCCCTTGCCTGACTTGACCAGGATATAAATACAGTTTGAGTTTTTTCAAACCATTCCCTTGATTTTCTGTCTGAACTTGAAATGACACCCCGCCAGACAGGTTCAACCATCCTTGCAAGGGAAAAGTTGTTGCTTATAACAGTAAAACCTTCAAGCCCCTTCTTTTTTGCATATTCATTTGCCTGCTGTATTCTTTCTATTGTCCAGTTTGAGCCTCCAAATACTTTTATCCTGCCAGCCCTCTTGTGTTCGTTGAGCGCTTCCACAAATTCACCCACAGGTATTTCAGGATTATCCCTGTGAAGAAGATAGATGTCAATATAGTCTGTCTGCATCCTTTCAAGGCTTACAAAAAGCTGTTTTGTCATATCCTCTGGATTGCAGAATGGTGTATGGGCACCTTTCCCAAGTATGATTACTTCCTTTCTTATGTTTCGGGATTTTATCCACTGACCTAAAAGTTTCTCGCATAATCCACCGCCGTAAATATAGGCGGTGTCAAAAGCATTTCCGCCCCTTTCCACAAAATCATCAAACATCACCGCAGCATGCGGAAAGGTTTGCTGGTTATCAGCTCCCATAAAGATTCTTGACACCTTTTTATCCAGACCTTTTATTTCTCCGTACTTCATTTTAAGTTTTCTTCCTGATTGCAATGGCCTTGCTGAGACGGTCAGAGTCATTTTTTCGGGTTTTTCTTTTTCGTACACCTGGCCGATGCTATGACGCCACATATCAAGAGCCTTCATGTTTCCGAGGGTATCCTGCCAGGACATTGCTGGAAAGCGTGCCTGCCTTGCCTGAAGATTTTCAGCAACTGTATCTGCTTCAATAGCGTAAAGCCATTTATCTGTTCTGATAATAATCTCCCGCGGTTGTTTTTCTCCATAAATTTGCACGATGATTTTTGATTCACCACCTTCCCTTGATATGATCCAGGGAGAAGGTATCAGAATATACCCTTTTGTTCCGAATATTCTCACAACATTTTCCTGGGCAAGAGCAACTCCTGTTGAAAGCTGAGCGCAAATATCCCCGGGAAATCTGGCAACAGCCACAGCCCATTCATCAACACCGGTACTGCCAAGATGGCCGCAACCTTTAAGTTCAACTGGCTCTGCTATTTCCTTTCCTGTGGCAACACCGGCAACAAGCCTTGCCATTGAAGTACAATAGCAACCGACATCAAGTATGCCGCCTCCACCAAGTTCATTCTTATATAGCCTGCTTTCGGGATTAAACTGCGCATTGAAACTGAATGTCGCCTGAATGACCCTAACATCTCCGATGATTGTTTCTTCAAGCAATTCCACAAGTTTTTGTGTCTGAGGATGGCATCTGTACATAAAGGCTTCCATCAGAAAGACATCGTTTTCAGCCGCAGCTTCCACTATCGCCATTGCTTCTGCATGGTTTATGCCAATGGGTTTTTCGCAAAGAATATGTTTTTTTGCTTCTGCTGCTTTTATTGCCCACTCAGCGTGAAATGGATGAGGTGTCGCAATGTAAACGGCCTCCACGGAGTCATCGGCAAGAAGTTCCTCATAGCTTCCATATGCTTTCGGCACATTGTATTTAGCAGCAAATTCCTGCGCTTTATCTTTGTCTCTGCTTGCAACAGCCACAGGTTTTCCTGTTTCAGAATGTTTTAGCCCTGCTGCAAATGCTCCGGCAATTCTGCCTGTGCTGATGATTCCCCAGTTCAATACTTTTTTCATTTTTCCTCCTGTTTACGATAGAACAGACATTAATTTTACTTACTTATGTTAATTTTTTGCGGTAAGTTTTTCAAGTTCATTCATAAGACCTGCATGTTTGCACGCAGAAACAAAGTGTACCAGTGCCCTGTATATTCTTGCATATCTTTTTGTTGAAAGGTTTTTTGCATCAGAAAACCATCCTAAATCATTCCACCCCCTGAAGAACAGTTCAAAATGCCAGAGACTTCTGACAAGGTATTTTTTGTTGCCGGTGAGATAATAGGCATATGTCAGAGGTTCAATAAAAAGCTCTGTAATGCGCGGTCCATAACTTCTGTCAGAAAAATTTTTCATTCCATGATCAACCCACCTGAGAAAAAACCTTTTTGCCCATGAATGGTTTGTTGCCTGATGATACGCCATCAGGCCAAGAAGAACAGTGTTTTGATAAAAACCCTTTCCAAATGCGTTTCTGGCTTCTTCAGAAGAAGTGTTTTCTGCAAGTTCCTTTATCATGCTGGCGGCTTTTTCAAGGTATAAAACACATCCTGTTGCCTCATAACCATAGACAAGAGCAAGGATTGCCCAACCATATTCCCTGTTGAAAAAATTGTTGAATTTGAAAGGTATTCTGTCAAAATATGTCATATTAAAATCGCATATCGCCCTTATTACTTCGCAAACATCGTCATCCCCTGTAAGTACATAATAGTGATATAATCCCTGAGTCCATTGATGGCTTGGAAGAGAAGACATCGTTCTGATATGACCATATGAATGCTGGGGGGTTGAACGATGCTGCTGCCAGGAGTCAGAGTAATGAACAAAATCAATCTCAATCTGATGTCGTGCAGCAGATTCAAGTCTTCTGAAAACAGAAAAATTCCTGCTTCTCAGGTATTCAAGCGCAAGACAGTATATAGCATCGTATTCATTGTTCGCCCATACAGGTTCAATTCCATCTGATATTTTGTAAATACCTCCTTCAGTATTATAAAGGATGCCGGCAGGCTTCATTTCCTGCGGAAATCTATTGTGAGAAAAATGATACGCGGTATAACCTTCGTCATATGTATCGCCATGGTGAAACATCGCTGATACAGTGGAAAACCGTCTGGTTGCCGAAGAGAGAATCCAGGAAAAAAGACCTGAATCCTTTTCTGAAAACAGCCTTCTATAATGAAAGGTCTCACCGGCATCAACTGAATCCTTCTTTTCAATACAGCAATAGACGGGTTCAACGCGCACTGCGTCCGGGTTTTCTAAAAAACCTTTAACAGATCCAGCATCATCAGAAAAAACAATATCAAACAAAACCCTGTAACTGGAACCCTGCTGAATGTTAAGGGTACCCGCAAAATGTGGCCATATTTCATAGCATATCCTTCCTCCTGAAATCCTGATTTTTTTAGGCCTGTGATGAATGAAGTCCCTCATGTTTATGCAGGTGTAAAAAAGCCTGTTTTTGAGACAGACAGCGCTTTTTGTTGTCTGATTCAGGTTTCTCAGAAACACAGGATACCTGTATGTGTCTCCGAGAATACAGGGGTCTTTGACATAGGGATAAAATTCCACTGTATCAAGAAAGACCTCAATATCCTTTTGTGTTTCAACAAATCTTCTGTATGAAAGGTTGCTGTAGGATTCCTGGCACAGAATGATTCTGTCAAAGCCTGGCAGAGAGAACGCACAGGAAAGGCTATCAATGTTCAGAAAGGGCTTTTCTGGCAGGCAATGGAATACCTGGAAGGAAAGGGAAAAACCTTCAATTCCTGCTAAAAACTCAATCCTGTTTTTTACATCAAAAAGCTTTTCACCGGTCTTCGGGTTAACAAGAGTTCCTCTCCATGAAATTTGAAATCTGTTTTCGCCTTGAGCCTCAATATTGAAACTATCGGTGTCTGTTCTGAACTGGAAGCATGTGTTTTCAGCCTTCGCAAAAAATTCCCAGGGTGTGTTTTCCTGCAGAATCAGATGCCCGTCAAATTCTATTAAACAAACAGGGAAAGCTTCCCTTTTTGAAATCTTGACCATCAGTCTTCTGGTTCTCACACAGAAACCATCAGGGTTCTTTTCAATGCTCAACCTGTTTTTTGCTTTTTTCTGAGAGGCTGCTTGCTTTATTCTGTAACTTCCATTGCCATTGCCTTCAAAATCAATTTGAATCCATTTTGGAGAGCCATCCTGGTATTTTACAAGTACCCGGGATTGAGCCCTTACAATAGAACCATCGGGTCTCTCAGCGCAGAAAGAGAGACTCCTGCATTTACCTCTGGCAACCGGAATACTCACCCTGCAGGGTGCTGTTGATTTTTCTGCAGGAAAATTCTCAACAATAACATGCCAGGATCTAGTCATTTTCTTTTAATGACAGGTACTGGAGAAAGGTTTTTCTGTCCTTGAGAACAGGAAATTTTTTTCGCACCTGCTCGACAGTACTATTGTCTATACCACACGAAAAAACCGCCTCTTTATCAAAGGCGTCAAGAATAACATTTCCCGATGGATCCACAACACAGGAATCACCGCTGTATTCTTCCTCAGGACTGTTGCCGGTTCTGTTTGCTCCGATGACAAATGCCTGATTTTCAATAGCCCTTGCAATCAGAAGGTTTTTCCAGTGATTTCTTCTTGAAGAAGGCCAGTTAGCGATGACAACAAAAATATCAGTCTGTTCAGCAGATAGCCAGAACAATGGAGCAAACCTCAAATCATAACAGATAAAGGGCGTAATTCTTGTGCCGTATATTTCAACTGATTTGATGGATGAGCCAGGTTTATGGTGTTTTATTTCTCCTGAAGGGGAGAAAAGGTGAATCTTAGCTACCCGGGATATTATTTCGCCGTCGGGACTCATAATGATGCAGGAATTTTTTTCTTCCAAAACAGCACCAAAACAAAGAAAAGATTGTTTTTCTTTTGCAATTGAGCGGAAAAAATCAAGGTCATTCTTTGTAAATTCTGTCAGGTGGCTGTTAAATGAAAAACCTGTGAGGCACATCTCAGGCAGGATTATCAGCCCGGCAACAGAAACATCTTTCAGAAGTCTGGAGATTTTTTCTTTATTTTTCTGTTTGTTTTCCCACTCTATGTCAAACTGGCAGAGATAAATGTTCATAACAGGAGGCCTACTTATTACTTCACCCCTGAGACAAGATTTCTTATGATTGGAAGGAGCCTCTGGATATTGAATGGCTTTGTAACATAGTAATCGACGCCGAGTGAATAGCCTTTAATCTTGTCTTCATCAGATGTTTTTCCTGTAAGCATCATCACAGGAACCCTTCTGCTTCGCCAGCCTGACTTTAGTCTTTCAAGAACCTCCCAGCCATTGAGTCTTGGCATTTCTATATCAAGAATTACCAGATCAGGCCTGACTTCGCGAAATCTTTCAAGAGCCTGTTCGCCATCTTCAGCAACAACAACATAATATCCGGCCCTTGTTAGTCCCTGCTGAAGTATCAGGCGGGTTTCAGGGTCGTCCTCTGCTACAAGTACTGTCTTGATTGTCTGGGTGTCACTCATAAACTAATTATAATCCTGAACTATGAAACTTTCAATATCTCGTCGGTTGATGAGGATTTCAGATCAATAGAAACATTATCCCTTTTCAGAAGAATCCTTCTATCTTTTGTCGTGTGCCCGATAACAGATGCTGGAATTCTGTGTTTTCTGTAAGCAGAAACAAGTTTTTTTGCATATTTTACCGGGACAACAACCAGAAGACATCCTGAAGAAATAAGCCGGTAAATATCTATTCCAAGATGCTGTGAGAAAATTTTTGCAGGTTCGTAAAAAGAAATCTTCTGTTCTTCTATGACAAATCCGCACCCCATATTTTCAGCAAGTTCTGTGATACCTGAAGCAATTCCACCTTCTGTTGGATCATGCATTCTTATTACAGGCACAGTTTTCCATGCAAGCATTGCTTCCTTTACAACACTTATTCCAGGTTTTTCTGTTGCTTTCATTGCCCTTTTCACAACTTCCGGAAATTTTTCAGAAAGTTCTTTTCTTTCTCTTGCAAGGATAGAAGCTCCTTCTATACCGACCTGTTTGACAAGAACCAGCGCATCACCATCTTTTATTGATTCAATCTGTTTTATGTTTTTCATTTTTTCTCCTGCAAGAAACCCGGAAACAATAACCTGTGATACTGAATCAGAGATTTCTGTATGTCCACCAACCCACGAGATTTTCAATTTCCTGCATGTTCTGGAGATATCCCTGAAAACTTCTTCAATTAAAGGAAAGCGTGTTCCCTGAGGGAAAATAATACCTGTGATCAGCCATCCGGGGATTGATCCTGAACATACAATATCATTGGCATTTATTATCACCGCATATGTTCCTATGTTCTTTGAGACAAGAGTGATGGGGTCTGTTTTAAGGGCAATCAATTTAGATCGGGTCTTAACAACCGCAGCATCAATCCCTATACCAGGTCCCAAGATCACATTTCCATCGCAAACACAATACTTTCTCAGCAGATACCGCAATAACTGATTTTCAATTTTTCCATCAGGCAATTTCTCCAGACCAAGAATAAATTTAAGTCCTGTTATATCGTCGTACACAAAATCAGCACCCACCTTTATAAAATCTTCCCTGGTTCTGCCTCCTGAAAGAACCCCGCATGAAAGAACACCTGTCCTTTTTGCGGCAATAATATCCATTGGATGATCGCCTGCAACAAGAACCTGATTCTTTTTTAAACCCATCTTCTTTATCATCGTTCCTATATGCGTCGGATGGGGCTTCACTTTCGGAACATCCTCTCTCGCAAGAAGAAAATCATAAGATATACCTTTTTCCTTCAAGATCTCTTCCACAACAAATCTACTGTTTCTTGTTACTATCCCTATCAGAATTCTTTCATTTTTTAATCTATCAAGAAAATCACAAACCCCTTTTATTGGTTTTGCGTTTTTTGAAGCAAGTTTTTCCTTTTCAAGAAGAAGTGTATGAGCTTCTTTCAGAAATGATTCACATTTTTCTCTGTTAATACTTTCAACCTGTTTAAGATACTCAAGGATGGGCTGGTTTTTTTCTGGTTTCTTGAGTTTATGAGATTGAAGCAAATCCTGGATTTCAAGAAAAATATTTTTGAAATCAATTTCCTGACTTACTATGGTCCCATCAAAATCAAAAATAATACCTTTAATCTGCATGTTTTTATTTTACCGCAGGAGAAAACAAACCCAAAAAAGCAGAATTTGTTTTTTCTTAAAGCCGGTGTATAATATCCGAAATTGATAATATTATTGGACTGATTGCGACATGGTAAGCAAACGGGCGGGTCAGGTTATTGAAGGGTATGAAATTATTGAACAGATATGGCAGGGTTCCACATCAGGTGTTTATCTGGCGAAAGCTGTGTCCACTGACAGTGAATTCGGAGCATATGTTGCCATAAAAATTCTGAACACAAGGCGTTCCAGATACAGGGATTCAGCTCACATTGCGCAGTTTAAAAGGCAGGCTCAAATTGCAATGGAGATGGACCACCCGAATATCGTGAAAGCATACAGAATTTTTCAGGATACAGAAGACATGGGTATTATCATGGAATATGTACCGGGGAAAAGTATGCGACAGTGGTCTTCAGAAAGGGTCTTTTCTCTGGAAGATGTTCTCAAAATTTTCAAGGCAATGCTTTCTGCACTTGACCACCTTGAACAGCATAAGATAGTTCACAAAGACATCAAACCTGAAAATATTCTGATTTCTGCAAACATGGAGAAGATTAAACTTACAGACTTCGGATATGCGATAAGAAAAAGTTTTCTCTCATGGGACAGATTTCCATACGCGGGCACAGAAAGATACATGGCTCCAGAAAGGAGAACAGGACAGGCCACCTACAGGAGTGATATTTACAGTCTTGGGAAAATAGTGGAGGAATTTCTTTCAAAATGTAATTGTGAAATACCTGGTTACGTCATTGCCATACTGAAAAATTGTATAGACCCGAATCCGCAGAACAGATATGAGCATGCCGCACTTGCCCACAAGGACCTTGAATTTTTGACTGAATATCACAGGAAAAAGGATGCTTTACGGCATCATCTCTGACATACACGGTAACCTTGAAGCAGCCCTTGCAGTGAAGGAATTTCTGCAAAAAAAACAGGTTGAGAAAATACTGGTGCTTGGAGACATTGTTGGATATGGCGCTAATCCTGAGGAGTGTCTTGAACTTTTTGAAAGCCTCAAGGCAGTATTTATAAAGGGAAACCATGAAGAGGCAATATTAACAGGCAATTACGATGTTTTTACCTCTGATGCCAGAATTTCCATAGAGTGGACAGACAAACATTTCAGTCAGACATACAGAAAAAGGATTTCACAATGGCAGGTTGTTATTGAAACAGAAGATTTTGTGATATGCCATGGAGGTCTTGTTGATCCGCTGTATTTTTATACAAACAGCCGCTTAAAAGCAAAAAAAATATTTGATGAGTTCAAATTCCAGTATTGTTTTGTTGGGCATACCCATTTTCCAATGGCTTTTTCAATGGATGAAGGTCAGCAGATGCCTTCTGTCATCGGACAGGATCCTGATGGCAGCCTGCATATTTCAATACAGCAGAACAAAAGGTACATCATAAACACCGGAAGCGTCGGTCAGCCAAGGGATGGAAATCCAAAAGCCTGCTGTGGCATATACGATTCAGAGGATAAAACCTATCATCTGTACAGGTTGATATATCCATTTGAAATAACAGCGAAGAAAATTCTTCAGGCAGGTTTGCCATCCTCTCTTGCAGCAAGGCTTTCAAGAGGACTATAACTCATTCTATCTCAAATCTATACTCGTACAGATCCGTATTGTGCCACGCCATATTTTCATAG
>CAZHJN010000053.1:0-11980 GCA_964532995.1 uncultured bacterium | reverse complement strand
GCATACTCGATTTTGAGGACAATGGTATCGGAAATTTAACCATCTATGGAAAATATAAGTTTTTTGGTGGTAAAGACCAGTTAGGGCTTGCCCTTGTTCCTTTTATAGGTATTGATACCGGCGATGAAAATAATTTTGTAAACGCAGATTCAACAGTGATTGGTCTCAAGCTTGTCATTGACAGAAACTGGTGCAACCATACATTTTTAACGTTAAATATTGGAGTGAGCCATCAGGATGATGAAAAAATTGGACAGATTAAGATTCACAATGCTATACTTTTCGGTCTTGGATTTACTCAACTTCTCCCCAATGAAAAAACACTTGCCACAGTTGAAATTACAGGAAGAAGTGATGATGGTTTCTTTGAAGGCGGGAAAAGAGTACCCATTGAGGCCCTTGCTTCAATTACTCATCCGGTCAGCACCAGCACAAAATGGACCCTTGGCATCGGCACATCAGTAAACGATGGTTACTGCTCACCCAACTTCAGAGCATTCACAGGATTAAGAATAGGATTTTAGTCCAAAAAATTTCATATAGAAGTAAAAAGCCCTGTCTTTTTGACAGGGCTCTTTTTATTTCAGAGCACATCTTGACAAAAAAAATAGTAAGTTATACAATGTAATACAGCGTATAACAGGAGTAACCATGATCAAGTTTAATGGACCGATAACACTCTCTCAACAGGCAAAAAACGTAATTCTGGAAAAGATAGAAAAGAGTGAATACAGGATAGGTGAAAAAATACCTTCTGAAGAATCGCTGGCTTCCGAATTTGGTGTAAGTCGTATGACAGTCAGACAGGCAATTATAGAGCTTGTGAATGAAGGTATCCTGTGCAGGATACAAGGCAGGGGTACATTTGTTGCAGAAAAAACTTCGCAGGATAAATTGCACAAAAACAGTGATACCAGTTTGATAGCCATCATTGTTCCAAATCTGAAAAATTCCTTCTATTTCCAGATCGTCTCCGGAATTGAAAATGTTCTAAGAAGAAATTCTTTTGAAATTGTCCTCTGCTCTGTAAATGAGGATGCTTTTGAAGAAAGGAAACGGCTGAACAGGGTTTTTGAAATTGGTGGAAAGGGAGTTATCCTTGTTGCAGGAGTGCATTCTCAGTTAAATGTTGATATTATAAGGGAACTGAATGAAAAAATTCCTTTGATTATTGTTGATGTTGCGGTTTCTGAGGTTAACGCAAATATCATTATTTCGGATGACAGAAAGGGAGGTTTTTTAATCACCAGACACCTGATAGAAATAGGTCATAAAAATATCCTCCATCTTTCAGGACCAAATGGTGATTCAAGCGCCAAAGAACGTTTGCAGGGATATATTGACGCACTGAAAGCATACAACATCGAATTTAATGCTGAATTTGTCAAATATACAAACTGGCATACAGATGATGGTTACTATGAAACAAAGAAATTTTTCCTTAACAACCCGATGAAAGTAAGCGCGATCTTTGCCTGCAATGATGATGTCGCAATAGGTGCGTATAAAGCCCTTAGAGAATTGAAAATAAGCGTCCCAGATGAAATTGCTCTTGCCGGGTATGGAAATCTTAATACCGGAATTCATATGGAGGTTCCGCTGACAACTGTTGATCAGGCAGCAGAGGAAATGGGAAAAACAGCTGCCCGAATGATTCTTGAAAAATTAAACGAACCAGTTAAAACAACCAGTAACAGGGAGGTGAGAATACCGGTTAAACTTGTAATACGTCAATCATGTGGAATAGTTCAAAGACAATCGTTAAATAGATAATGAAAAAGAAAGGGGGGGGAAATGGATATTAGAAGAAAATTTAAGAAGAAAGATAGAAGCGGCTTTACTTTAATAGAACTGCTGGTTGTCATAGCCATTATCGCCATTCTTGCAGCAATGCTTTTACCAGCATTGAGTAAAGCACGAGAAAGGGCCAAACAATCAGTATGTCTGAGCAATCTTAAAAACCTCTGGCTTGCGACCGCTATGTATATTCAGGATTGGAATGAGGTTATCCCTTTTGCCTATGAACCCGCTGCTGCAGGTGGAAAATATTTCAATTCTCCAAACACCTGGACATGGTTTACACTGGTTGCAAAGTACACTCCTGTGCCGGTACACAATTATGTAATTTTAGGAACATCTGCCTCAGGTATGCAGAGACCCACAATATTTCACTGTCCGAGTCAGAAAATGTCGTGGCCCACATACTATGTCTGTTACGCTCCACCCGAAACAATTGCAACCCAGGGAATTCCTGGATCATCAGGCGTTTATATGGGAAAGATCTCCAAAATAAAGAAACCAGGGGAAAGGGTCTGGCTTGCTGATTGTGGCAATGGTACAGGACAGGCGTATAATTTCAATGCAAAAAAAATTGCTTTTCCTGAAAACATAGCAAACTGCACATTTTCACTTCGCCATATGAATGGAACAAATTGTCTGTTTTTTGATGGACATGTTGAGTGGTTGCTCTATACAAGAACAATCGCCGACACATATGGTGTATGTGAAAAAGAGATATTCAAGCCGTACAATTAAAACTAAAATATTCAGGTAAAAATGGGGTGAAGATGCAGAAGTTGCCATTCAGGTGTGTTTTTTTTATGTTATTGTTTCCTTTATTCCTCAATGCAGAAACATTGAATTACAGCTTCAAGCAATTCTTTCCGGGTCGTTCCTGGCCGATAGTGGCAAAAAGTTTTGAAAATGGGTCAGTTGCCCTTGATAGCGAGGTTTTTGTAAAAGTACCACCGGCATTAAGAATTGATTCTGGAAAAACCAACGAAAGAATAGTCTCCATTACTTTTTACCTTGTAAGGGATATACTCGAAAAATTCAAAGGAAAGACAGTCGTTTTTCGCGGTCTGATAAATAGAATCTCAGGAACTGCCAAACCCAATATACTTGTAAGGATTAACCAGAAAACCGAGACCGGTTCATCTGAACTTCTTTTCAGCAAAAATACAACGGTTGAAATTGTTGAGTCTAACAAATGGCAGGAAATATCCATGCTATGTGCCATTCCTGCAAAAGAAGAAATAAATCAGGTAAACTTTCAGATCTATGTGGAAAATACCTCTAAACCATCTGTTTTTGTAATTGATGAGTGTGTCATTGAAGAAACAAGCATTCAACAACAAAAAAAGGAATCTTCAATGCTCCCACAATTTACAGATGATAGAACGCTTGAAATTGTAAAGGATGGAAAACCGGTTGCTGTTATAATTATTGAAAAAAATCCAACACCGGTTGTTCAATATTCTGTTGAAGAACTGAACGAACATTTTTTTTTAAGCACCGGTTGCAAACTGAAGGTACTGACAGATAATCCTGAAGGTCTGCCCGCCATACATATTGGAAAAACAGAATTGACAGAAAAACTCGGTTTGTCTCCTGATTTCCTTCCTCCGGACACCTGGTTGATAAGAAAGGTTGGTCAGAATTTAATTATATCAGGTGGTGATAACAATCTCGGAATACATCCACTTGGTAAGGACCTTGTACCTTTTGGTACACTTTTCGCGACATATGAATTCCTTGAAAGGGTTCTGGGTGCAAGATGGTACTGGCCCGGCGAGTCTGGCCTCGTGATAGAAAAAAAAACAGATGTTGTTATTGAAAAAGTTTCATGGCATGGAAAACCGAGTTATCAAACAAGATTTGCGTTTGCCGCAATTCCAGAGGATAAGGATTTCTCAGAAAAGGACGCACGAATCTGGTGGAGAAGAATGAGATGGGGCGGAACAGATGGCAATCCTGTTGGCATGCATTCATTTGCTCACTGGAACAAAAAATTTGGTTTATCGCATCCAGAATGGTTTGCTCTGCAGAGTAATGGAAAAAGGCTCAACAATCCGGATGCAACAGGAAATGAAGCAGGTCATTTGTGCTATACGAACCCGGAGGTTATATCAGAAGTTGTTTCAGAAATCAGACAACGTTTTGATAGTTCACCAGGTCTCAAATATGCTACAGTCATGCCCGGTGATAGCAATGGAATCTATTATTGCAGATGTCCGAATTGTCAGGCGCTTGTTCAGCATGATAAACCTTCTTCAGGGACACACAGCCTTGCCATATGGACCTTTGTAAACAGGGTCGCAGCCGAGATTTTAAAAACTCATCCTGATAGATACATTAGCTGCTGTGCTTATGCAGAATACAGGGATATACCCGATAATGTTTTCTTTCAACCAAATGTATGTGTAACATACTGCGTACCGATGAAACCTGAAATATGGCACTCTGAATACAAAAAAAACTATCTTTCAGGTCTTAAAGCCTGGTCAAAAAAGGTCAAAAACATTTATGTCTGGGATTACTGGCTGCAAAGATGGTATCCTGGCTTATACGGCGCACCTGCCATTTTCCCACATATACTACAGGATATTTATCTGCTTGATTACGGAATAATCAAAGGCCGTGTGATTGAATTAGTTAATAAAGACACCAGCGGTGCTTTGAAACCTCACTGGCAGAACTGGCTTTATGACCATCTGAATGTATATATTGGTTTTAGATTGCTCTGGAATATTGAAACCGATGTGGATAAGACAATTGAAGAATTCTATAAACTTTTTTATGGGCCCGCTGCTCCTTTAATTCAAAAATTCTACCAGGAGATGGAAAAAGCATACCTCAATCCCGAAACAAAAGGTCCGGATTTTTCATGGAACTGGGATACCTGCTGGAATCAAACATATACAAGGTCTTTTGTCCAAAATGTAATGGGATATCTGCAACAGGCAGAAATTATTTCAAGAGGTCATGAAACTTATCACAAAAGAGTTATAAAACTATTGCAGGGATTTTTGCCTTTTGAAGAAGCGAGCAAAAGGTATTCAACCGCAGATAGAAACATTTCGGTCAAGGAAAAGGTTATATTGCCCCTGTTTACAGATAAACCAGTGATAGATGGCTTGCTAACAGATAACTGCTGGAAAAATGCTGTGAAATTAGAAGAATTTGTCACACTTCACAACAGCAAAAACATACGTGCAAAAACAGAATTTTTCCTCGGTTATGATGTCAACAATATCTATGTTGCAGCAATATGCCATTTTTCTGATAAAGAGCTGAAACTACCCGTGCAGGAAAACACGGTGGACGGAAATGTATGGACCGGTGAAAGTTGTGAAATTTTTATTGCTCCTGATGAAAAACAATACTTCCAGTTTATGATAGGACCTGGTAATGTCTACGCAGACGGTTTTGTTCCTGATGTAACAAAACCGGCAAAAGATTTTCTGACATGGAACTGCAGGGAAGTGGTTTATAAGACTGCTGTGGCGGATAAAAAGTGGACATTTGAGATTCAGATACCACTTCAATCAATTAACAGGGAGGCATTAAAAAATGGTTTTCTGGGAAATTTTTGCAGAAATCATTATTATTTCAGTGACGAGGAATCCAGAACCAAAAAAATCTGGTCATGGGAGCCATCCTTGTGGCGTCCAACATTCAGTTCATTCAACAACACCCGGTTATTCAGTCGGATATTCTTTACTCCATAAAAATTAATCCTTACAAAAAAATGGAGATAAACATGAATCTAAAAATACCTGAAAAGGAATTTCAAAGAAGGATAAAAAACATACAGAAAGCAATGAGAAATAAGGATATCGATTTACTTATCGCGCATTCAAATGAAGCGGATTTTGCAAATGTCAGATATCTTTCTAACTACTGGCCTATTTTTGAGTCCGCAGGAGTAATCATACCTGCGGAAGGACAACCCGCTCTTCTTATAGGTCCTGAAAGTGAAACATTCGCAAGAGATACAAGCTGCATTAAAAAAATTTACAAAATGATTGAATACAGAGAAAGCGCACAACCTGAATATCCCGACATAGAGGTTGAAACATTTGCTTCTGTTTTTAAAAAAGTATATAAAAAGAAAATTAAGAGAATATGCCTTTCAGGTTATCAGATTTTCCCGCTTCCGGTTTATCAGGGAATAAAACAGGCAGTTCCTGAAGCAAAAATAATTACGGATGATGATATAATAGCCAGCGAAAGAGTAATAAAAAGCAGATGGGAACTTGATATGCTTAAGGAATCATTCAGAATAGCAGAAAATGCTCTTGAGAAAACGCTTAAATTTATGAAGCCTGAAATGACAGAACTTCAGGTCGTGGGTTTCATTGAAAAAGAACTTTATCTTGGAGGCGCAGAATATGAAGGTCATCCTCAATATGTTCTGGCAGGAAAGAATTCAAATCATGCCATAGGAAGACCAACTTACACAAAATTGGGCAGAAATAACCTTATTCAGCTCAATATTGGGGCTCGTTTTGCCGGATATTCTTCAAGTGTTGGCAGGCCTGTTTGCCTTGGAAAAATGACTGATAAAATGAGAAAACTCGTGCAGGCGGGTCTCGATCTGCATTTTAAAACGATGGAATGGATGAAGGAGGGCGTTAATGCTGGATCCATTGCAAGAAGGTTTTTTGAATATGCGGATAAAATCGGTGCTGGCAAAAATATTCTCTATGGACCATGCCATGGACTCGGTATGATGGAAGTTGAACGGCCATGGATGGAAACCCATTCCAATTATATTCTTAAAGAAAACATGACATTTCAGGTTGACACATTTTTGTATTGTGATGAATTTGGATTGCGCTGGGAAAACGGCGTTGTTGTGAAAAAGAATGGAGTGATTCCGCTTTCAGATAGATTTATGAAAATCATTGAACTGGAGATATAAATGCGATACGAGATGATGTTTCCAGAACAGATAAGAAACGCTTTATCCAAACAGATACCTGTTGTTCTGCCAGCGGGTGTTCTTGAATATCATGGCGAACATCTGGTACTCGGAGTCGACACAATCCTTATTGTGAAGGCACTTGAGGAAATTGAAAAAGAAATGGAAATTGTGATTTTGCCGCCCCTTTTTTATGGTGCTGCAAGTTATGCTGTGGAAAAACCTGAAAAAAAAGGAACAATTCATGTACCGGCGCATTCATTATATCAACTCGCCCATCCGATATTTTACAATCTTCTAAGGGTAGGGTTCAGGAATATCCATACTTTTATCCATCATCAGAGTGAAAATTTTTCTGACGGAATGCCCACTGACCTGGCGCTTAAACTTGCAGCAAAGCAGGCGATATTTGATTTTCTTGAAAAAAATTTTGGAGAGGACTGGTGGGGTAGAAAGGCGAGCAATTATTACTCGCAACACGAAACACAATCAAATCCGTTCAACTGGATAAAAATCCATCCTTTTATGAACGCCGAAACACAGAGACTTTTCCCAATAGATCACGCAGGAAAACAGGAAACATCTTTGATGATGGCTTTCTGTCCAGAAGGCATAAATATGAAGAAAAAGGGATTAAAAAAATGGTATACAAAATCCGCTGAAGAGGCAGCGCTGGACTATGGTATGGCAGCAAAAAAAATGATTCTTTGTGAAATAAAAAAAATACTCGCAAGATGACCCGCCAGAGATATATTTTTAATCAGAGGATAATTCGTTCACCCCTTGCAAACTTTTATTGCAGAGATATTGAAGATGCACCTCAGTCGCACCCTGATTGGTATCTTAAGGAAATTTCAGAGCAGGGTTTTTCCGGCATCTGGTTGCACTGTATCCTTCGCGACCTTGTAAAATCAAAACATTTCCCGGAGTTTGGAAAAAAACAAAAGGAACAGATTTCTTCATTGCAGGCAATTGTGGAAAAAGCTGACAAATATAATCTCAAAGTTTACCTTTATCTGTGCGAACCACGTTCTTTTAGAGTGGAAGATTCTTTCTGGAGAAAATATCCTTTTCTTAAAGGGCAACCTCATACATTCAAAAATGCAGGAAGTCTTAATGGTACTTATTATGCTCTTTGCACATCAACGGATATTATGAAGGATTTTTTGTATCAAGCTCCTTTTTACCTTTTCAAAAAGGTTGGTGGACTTGGAGGAGTTTTTCTGATAACCGCGAGTGAATTCCACACCCACTGTTATTCACATTTTTCCAAACATAACTTCCAGACATCAGATTATAATTTGATAAACCCGCAGCATAAAAAGAAGTTTGAATGCAGTCGATGCGCTGCAAGAAATCCAGAGGAAGTCGTATGTGAAATAATAAGATTGATCAATCAGGGAGTTAAGGATGCAAATAAACAGGCGGATGTTATCGCATGGACCTGGAGCTGGAATATTATTGAACCTGATCCTCAGGAAAAACTCATCAATATGCTTCCTAAAGATGTTATACTGATGTCTGACTGGGAAAGGTGCGGATATAAATTTCTTGAAAACAAAAAAATTCATATAGATGAGTACAGTTTTTCATACAGAGGTCCATCAGAAAGATTTATAAAACAATTTAAACTTGCAAAATCGCGAAATATGAAGTTCATGGCAAAAATTCAAATCGGAACAACTCACGAAATGACAGCTGTTCCCTATATTCCTGTTCCATATATACTGGCAGAAAAATTGAGCAAAATGAAACAGATGGGCGTTGATGGATATCTCGGTTGCTGGATTTTTGGTGGTGATATTTCTCCGATGAGTAAAGTAGCAGGATTGATTTCCACTAAGCCAATTTCATCAAATAAAGCAATAAAAACTGTTGCCGAAAAGGAATTTACAGACAGATATGCGGACTGTGTGATGAAAGCATGGAATTTTTTTTCCAGGGCCTGGTCGTATTTTCCCTTCAGTAATTCTTTTCTCTATTACGGTCCTTTAAATTATGCTGTTATCTGTCCGTTTCCATTGAAGGGCAGAAAACTGAAAATTATTCCATCCTGGATGCCTCTTCCAAGGAACAAAAAAGGTTATCTTGACAGTTTGCCTGATATCAACTCATGGATAAAAAGTCCATATACCCCTGAAATGGTTATCTCCTGCATAAAAAAAATTCTTCACCAGTGGAGAAAAGGGACAAAAATGCTTCAGATTGCGGCGAAAAAGTATGGAAATTATTCAAGGCTGCAGCAGGAAATTGACCTTGCCAATCATATAAAAAATTCCTTTAACAGTACAGTGCATATGATAGAATATCTGTCAGTAGAAAATTGTAAAAACAAAGCCGGTACGAAAATGAAATCGATTATGCAAAAAGAATTAAAAGCAGTAAAAGAGGAACTTGAAATTATAAAAAGAAATAGATTTGGTTTTCATCCGGAAGCACATCAGTATTTTATAAACGAAAACGACCTGAAAAGAAAAATTAGAAACTTAAAAATTTATATAAAAAAACTGGAAGATAAAAAGATCTGAAAATAGAAGGAGCAAGGATGAAATATTCGGTTGTAAAGATAACCATCATTAATACAAAAAAATATTGCCCTTTTTATAAAAAGGGAGACTCATTCATAATTAAACAACAGTGTTTTGATCCCGGCAATGGGACCTGTTTTCAATACTGTATGCATAGTCTTCATTCAATATATCCGGTATATATGGAATTGAGGAAAGAACCACCTGGAACAAAAAAACTATGTTATTGTCCTGATGATGATATCGTGTGTTTTGAACTGGAAAGGCTGAAGGATGAGGAAGGCAAAGGCTGGGTCAGACCCGGGGAAGAGTAGGGCGCCTTGAAGAATCCTCTATCATTTCTTCAATTTGCTTCAAAGATGAATCCTCGCATATCTGTTCAATAGTTTGTTTGAAAGCAAAACTCCAGTTATCATCAGAAATTGTACCGGGTTTATTTATTCTCAGGTGTGAAATCTGACCTGCAATCACAGGATTTATACACAATAAATCCGGAAGCAAATTTATACAGAAAACGGATGAACTTTTCAAAACAAACTCTATCGCCTTTTTTAAATAACATAAATCATCTTCCTTTTCTATTCCAAATAAAGAAGAAATACTGCTTTTTTCATTAAAGGTATCCATGTACAATCGGACAATATCTCTTGCTTCTTCTTCTGATAGACTTAAAATTTCAATAAGTTTTTTCGTGGAATCGATATGTTTTTTCCATCTCAATCTGTCAGAATTTCCGTAAGATTCAAATAACTTAAAAGCAATTTGAGCCGGGTCTATCCTGATATTTCTGCATCTGAAATCAAACAGTTCCTTATCAATTGTTCCAGCCTCATGTTTCCACCAGTAAATCCAGAATGACGTATCGTGCGTTGAAAGAGTTGAAATGGCAAGATCCCTGTAATTATCCGCTGAAATAAAAGAATAGTCGGTTTCATAATTTTTCTTCCACCTGAAAACCTCATATCCGGGAATACCAAGTTCTCCGAGCGTTTCAGTGCACACTGCCGGAATTATTCCAAGATCTTCAGCGCAGAGCAGGCTTTCACAACTATTGTTCATTACCATCAAAATTTCTTTTCCGTGTTTTTTCCACAAAGATTGGTCTTCAGGAATAAAAAAACCATTTAAGCCCTGTGTTTCTTCAGGCTGGTCTGCAGGTATTGCCCAAATTCTGAAAAGCCCAACAACATGGTCAATCCTTATCATATCAAAAAATCTATCAAGATACCTGAGTTTTTCAACAATATATCTATACCCATCAGACTTCAAATTTTTTCTATCAAGTACAGGCATTCCCCATCTCTGACCATAAACGCAGTACATGTCAGGCGGTGCACCGGCAATTAAATCAGGATTAAATAATTCCCTTTTAGACCAGACATCAGCGCTGTCCATTGATGGAAGAACAGGCAGATCACCCATAAGATAAACTCCTTTTTTAAATGCATATTCTCTGGCTTCACAGAGCTGATGGTAACAGATATATTGAATCCATTTGTTAAAAAGAATTTCCCTGCCAAAGGCATTTTTGATCTCTGTGATATTTACCTTGTCCCCGTTTTTGAAACGATCCTCCCATTCATACCAGGAAACACCTCCGTTGATTGTTTTAAGAACACAATATATTGAAAAATCTTCGAGCCAGTAGTCCGATGCTTTCATAAAATCAGAAAAATTTGTATCAGAACTGATATCCTCTATAATCTTTTCAAATACCTCCCTCAAAAAATTAAGCTTAACATCTCTTACCGCGTAATTACATCTGTAATCTTTACCTGCAGGATATCCTTTCTGCAAACTTCTTATCGTACCGGCTGAAAACCTGTGACCCCTGTAATAAAAATCAGAAAGGGAAATATAAACAGGGTCAATTGCGAAAGAACTTATCGCGCTGTAAGGGCAATTATTGTGCCCGGAAAAATTTACAGGAAGGATCTGAAGAATAGAGTTCTTTGTTTTTACGCACAGATCCACCAGCAATCTTAAATCAGAAAAATCACCGATACCAATACTTTTGCTGGAGTGAACAGAAAAAAGGGGAACAAGAATTCCGGATCTTTTCTTTATGCCAATCTTTTTCCATTTTTTCCCGGAGAAAGTAGAGTAGAGCGCTTCAATAGCCATAAAAATTTTTTATATTACCGATCAAAATCGTAATCTCATTAAGACTCCCGACCGTTATTCTAATATAATGTTCCAGTTCAGAAATACCGTCAAAATATCTTACGAGAATTTTTCTTCTTTTAAGATGCTGGTACAGTGCAGCTGCATTATTATCAGGTGGAGAAACAAGAAGGAAGTTTCCTGAGGATGGAAAAACAGAAAAATTAAGTTTTTCAAGCTGTTCCTTCAAATATTTTCTGTTCGCTATCACTTTTCTGCAATTTTTCATAAAATAATCATAGTTTTTCATTGCAGCAATTCCAGCAGCCTGCGATATCGAATTAACATTATAAGAATCTTTTATTGAAAAAAGAGCGGAAATAAGGTCAGGATTTCCAAAACAGTATCCAAGCCTTATACCGGCAAGAGAAAAAGATTTTGAAAAACTCCTTGTTACAATCACATTATCATATTTTCTTACCAGACTTATACAACTGTCCCGAGCAAAATCAACATATGCCTCATCTATAACAACAACTCTATTGTTTTTCCTAACAATTTGTTCAACAATTTTAACAGGATGAAATGTACCTGATGGAGAATCAGGATTTGCAATAATTTTCATACAGTCTCTATATCTATC